>CAZEAV010000277.1:0-4555 GCA_964510215.1 uncultured Iamiaceae bacterium | reverse complement strand
GGACATGCCCAAGGACTTCCAGATCTCCCAGTACGACAAGCCGATCGACATCGACGGGTTCCTGGAGTTGCCCACGGGCAAGCGCATCGGCATCGAGCGGGCGCACCTGGAGGAGGACACCGGCAAGTCCACCCACGTGGGCGGCACCGGACGGATCTCGGGCGCGGACCATTCGCTGGTGGACTACAACCGTGCCGGGGTGCCGCTGCTGGAGATCGTGTCCAGGCCCGACATCTCCTCGGGCTCCGAGGCACGCCAGTATGCGTCGGAGCTGCGGGCGATCCTGGTCGCCACCGGCGTGTCCGACGGCAAGATGGAGGAGGGTTCGATGCGGGTGGATGCGAACGTGTCGGTCCACCGACCCTCCGAGCCGTTCGGCACCCGGTGCGAAATCAAGAACCTGAACTCGCTGCGATCGGTCGCTCATGCCGTGGAATACGAGGCCCGGCGGCAGGTCGCCGACCTCGCCGCGGGGGAGTCGATCCGCCAGGAGACGCGGCTGTGGAACGAACAGACCCAGCAGACCGCGACGATGCGCGTCAAAGAGGACGCGGACGACTACCGCTACTTCACCGAACCCGACCTGGTTCCCGTCGCGCCGGACGAGGCGTGGATCTCCCAGATCCGTGCGGCGATGCCCGTGCTGCCCGCCGAGCGGCGAGCGCGGCTGGGGGAAGCGGCCGGTGCGACTGGGGAGAGCCGTCACGCGGTCGGAGTGATCGTGGCGCGGGGCGCGGACGATCTGGCGCTCGCGATGATCGCCGCCGGTGCCCCGGGTGACCGGGTGCTGGTCTATGTGGAACAGCATCTCGGTGAGGTCGATCCCGACGACGTGTCCGCTGGCGATGTGGCCGAGCTGATCCGGATGGAGCGCGCGGGCGAGGTGACCACCACCCAGGCGCGCGACGTGCTCGCCACGATGCTCGCCGAAGGCGGGTCACCGGCCGACATCGCCCGGGCGAAAGGGTTCGAGGCGATGTCTGGTGACGCCCTCACCGAAGCCGTGGACGCCGTGATCGCCGCGAACCCGGAGGAATGGGAGCGATTCTGCTCCGGCGACGACAAGGTGCGCGGGAAGCTGACCGGGTTCTTCGTGGGGCAGGTCATGCGGGCCACGAAAGGCCAGGCGGACGGCGCCGCGGTGACGCGCTTGCTCGGCGAACGTGGCTCGTCGGCAGGACCGGACGCCTGAACCGTCCCGGTCCGGTAGCCTTTTGCCTCCAGGGCGGGTTGGGTCCGTCCCGGCGCGCACCGTGTCGCCTCTGAAGTGAGGAGAGGATCGCCCATGCAGCGTTTCGCCCATCGCAGGATCGTGACCGGAATCGTCTCGATCGTCGCCACCGTCGCCCTGGCCGCGGGTTGCGGCGTGTCGGCGGAAGCCGTCCGGGATGCCCTGCCGGCGCGGCCCGCCCCGGAGGTGGCAACGTCCACGACGGTGGCCGGATCGACCCCGACCACCGAGGCGGAATCGACCACCTCGACCACCGAGGAAGCGCCGACCACCACCGAGGCGGAATCCACGACGACCGAGGCAGAATCCACGACGACCGGCCCGGGCGATGACGATTCCGACGATGACTCGGGCAATCTCCCCCAGGAGGCGAAGTCGGCGTTCATGGCCGAGTGCACCCAGGGAGCGCCCCAGGATGCGTGTGCGTGTGTGTGGCGGGCGCTGGATGAACAGGTCAGCGCGAGCGACCTGGCGAGCGCAGGCTCGACCGGGACCTTGCCCGCGGATGTCCAGCAGACGGTGATCGCGGCCATGGCCAGGTGCATGGCCGACCCGGACGCGTACTGACACTTCCGGCACTCGCGGCGTGACGAATTCCACATTCGATCCGGTTGGGTTTCGATACTGACGCGTTCTATATTCTCCGAGTTCACCAAAATACGAATTCCGGGAATGGCGCGATGTACGAGCTCGACGAAGAAACCACCTATCGCCGGCGGTGGTTGGCGCTCGCGGTGCTGTCGCTCAGCCTGGTCATCATCGGGATGGACAACACGATCCTCAATGTGGCACTGCCGCATCTGTCCGAGGATCTGAGCGCATCGAACAGCCAGCTCCAGTGGATCGTGGACGGCTACGTGATCGTGTTCGCGGGCCTGATCCTCACGATGGGCAGCCTGGGCGACCGGTTCGGCCGCAAAGGCATGCTGCAGCTCGGCCTGGCAGTGTTCATGGCAGGGTCGGTCGCGGCGGCGTTCGCCCGATCCTCCACCATGCTCATCGGATTCCGGATGTTCATGGGCGTGGGCGGGGCGATGATCATGCCGGCAACGCTGTCGTTGCTCACCAACATCTTCCGCGACCCGATCGAGCGTGGCCGGGCGATCGGGGTGTGGGCCGGCGTCGCCGCGTCGGGAATAGTGTTCGGCCCGATCATCGGCGGAGTGCTGTTGGCGCATTTCTGGTGGGGTTCGGTGTTCCTGATCAACATTCCGGTCTGTGTCGCCGCGTTGGTTTCGGGTCACTACCTGCTGCCGCGTTCCAAGGATCCCAACACGCCCAGGATCGACCCGGTCGGGGCGCTGTTGTCGATCCTGTCGCTGGTCATCGTGCTGTGGGGGCTCATCGAGGCCCCGTCGCGGGGCTGGACCGCACCGGGCATCATCGCCGCGTTCGTCATCGGTGTCGCCGTCGGGGTGGCCTTCGTGTTCTGGGAGCTCCACAGCGACCACCCGATGCTGGAGATGCGGTTCTTCCGGAACCGGCGGTTCTCAGCGGCGAACGCCGGTATCACGCTGGTGTTCTTCGCGATGTTCGGCTCGAGCTTCATCATCACCCAGCAGCTCCAGTTCGTGATGGGTTACAGCGCGCTCAAAGCCGGCATCGCCATGACGCCGATCGCGGTGCCGTTGCTGGTTCTCGGCCCGCTCTCGGCCCGCATCGTGGAAAAGGTCGGGACCAAGGTCGTTGTCGGGTCCGGACTGATACTCGCCGCGGCCGGACTGGCCTGGATGAGCCGATTGACCATCGGCTCGGACTACTGGGACCTTCTGTTCCCGATGATCGTGCTGGCGTCCGGTATGGGCTTGACGATGGCCCCGGCCACCGAATCGATCATGGGCGCGATTCCCCGGGAAAAGGCCGGAGTGGGCTCCGCGATGAACGACACCACCCGCCAGGTCGGCGGTGCGCTCGGCGTCGCCGTGATCGGCTCGGTGCTGGCCTCGGTGTACCGGCCGAAGGTGTTGACGAACCTGCATACGACCTTGCTGGGCAAGGTCGCGGCGGGTCACGGCGCATCCGCCGGGCAGGCCCAGGCGGCGATCGACGCGATCCATCAACAGCTCGGGGCGGCATTCGAGGTCGCGCAGCACCTGCCGGGCGGCGTCCACGGTCGCATCGGACATTCGGTGATCACCGCTGCCCAGTCCGCATTCGTGGACGGTTTCGGAGGCGCCCTCCTGGTCGGTGCCCTGGTCGCGCTCGTGGGAGCGGCGGTCGTGTTCGCGTACCTGCCGTCCCGCGCCCATGACTATTCGGAGCCTGCCGGCGAAGGAGCCGACGTTCCGGGCGACGGGGCGGTCGGTCGGGGCTCTCCCGGTGGATCGAACCGCGTCGGCGCGATCGACAGTGGCGCGGACGGTCGTGGGACGGCGGATGGAACGGCCCAGCTCGCCGGCGAAGGATCCGCCGGTGCCCCGGGGGAGCGGGCCGCCGCCGGCCATGTCGTGAGTGCGGAGCGGTCATGAACCCGCCTGTCTCGGAAACCCGCAGGCAGGGTCGGCCACGGGATCCCGCGGCCGACGCGGCCATCATCGCCGCGGTGTTCGACGTGATCGCCGACGGCGGGTTCGCGGCGTTCAACGTCGAGGCCGTGGCCGCGAAGGCGGGCGTGGGCAAAGCGACGATCTACCGGCGGTGGCCCACCCGGGAGGATCTGTTGGTGGCGGCCGCGGAGCGGGTGATGACCGACAAGGGGGTGCCCGACACCGGGGTGTTGCGCGACGACCTCGTGAGTTGGGTCTGGGACACCTACCGCGCCAAGGTGGATGGGCCGAGTTCCCACCTGTTGGGCCAGATGATCGTCGAGGCCCGCGTCAATCCGGAGCTGAAGAAGTTGCTCCGCCGGTTCCACTCACAGCGCCGTCAGACGATGATCGAAGTGGTCGAACGTGCCCGGGACCGTGGTGAGATCGGCCCGATCGACGGGCCGCTGTTACTCGATCTGATCAGTGGCGCGCTCCTGCACCGCTCGCTGTTCGGGGACCGCAGGATCCGTCGCTCCGATGTGGAGGAGGTGGTGGACGCCGCGCTGGACGGGGTCAGAGCGATCGAGTCCTGAATTCCTTGTCAGCCGTTTCGGTGTCGCCCGACACCGAGGCCGTGGACACCCGTGGTCTTTCCCAGAGGCTCAGTCGATGTCGGTGGTTCCCAGCCGGCGGATGGTGTAGGCGACCCCACACACACCGACGACCACAGGAATGACGAACGACCACGTCAGGTCCCGTCCGGCCAACTCCAGTCCCGCACCGGTGTACGCGGACAGCACCGAACGCAGATACGACAGAATCGACAAGCGTGCCGCGCCGGCGCCCGCCTGGGCGA
>CAZEAV010000276.1:0-4564 GCA_964510215.1 uncultured Iamiaceae bacterium | reverse complement strand
CCGCCAGGGCGAGGCCCTCGACCATGATCTGCATGCCCAGGTAGGTCATGTCCCACCGGCTGTCCTTGACGATGTCGTCCAGCAGCAGCCCCAGGTGGGCGTTCACCGGATAGTGGCCGCTCAGCTTGTCGTTCAGGTACTTCGCGAACACCTCGACGTGGCGGGCCTCGTCCATCACCTGGGTGGCGCCGTAGTACTTGGCGTCGATCCAGGGAACGGTCTCCACGATCTTCGCGGTACAGACCAGCGCGCCCTGCTCGCCGTGCAGGAACTGGGACAGCGTCCAGTTCTGGGATTCGATCCCGAACTTCAGCCAGTCGTCCTCGTTGAACTTCTCCAGTGGCGTGCCGGACAGGTCACGCTCGCCGGCGAACAAGCCGCCGTTGGCCACCGAGTTGTCCATGACGACCTTCTCCTGGTCGACGTCGGTCTCCCAGGGCAGGTCGGTCTCGCCGTTCCACTGGCTCCGCTTGGCTTTCTCGTACAGCTTGGTCAGGCCCGGGCGCGCCCCCTTCTGGTAGTCCCACGTGAAGATCGCGTCGGCGTTGTCCTTGACGGTGTGCACCAGGGAATCGACGTCGGTGTTGACCACCGACAGGATCTTGGTGAGGTCGTTGATGTCCCGACGCCCGATCATCTGCTCGGTGGTGCTGCGTTCGGTCTCTACGTTGGTCATGGCTTGGCCTCCTAGGCGGGTACGGCAAGAGTGGGTTGGAAACTGGGCAGGAGATGGCGTTCGACGATGCGGCGGACGTCGTGTTCGTCGCAAAGGTCGACGTCGGATGAGGGCAGGAAGGTGTAGGAGAGCGTGATTCGGGCGGCCATCTCCAACAGCAGCGGGGCCTCGTTGCCGACGAATCGTTCGAATGAAGGGGCGAGGGCGTCGGCCACGAGCCGGTACAGACGGTCGATCTGGCTGAATCCCAGATAGGGCAGCACGAGCCCCGGCTCGTGGACGAGCATGAACTGGAACCCTTCGTGGCCGGCGAGGCCGCGGGCAGCCGCGGTGATCACCGCGACCAGCGCATCGTCGACCGAATCGGCGGTACGGGTCAGCTCCTGTGCCGACGCGAAGAACTCCTGGAGCTCGCACAGCCCGTACAGGGCCATGATCTGACGTTTGCCCCCCGGATACAACCGGTACACGGTCGCGCGGCTGCACCCGGCTTCGCGGGCGAGGTCGGCCACCGTGGTCTTGGTCACGCCCCAGCGGCCCATCAACGAACCGGCCGCGTCGATCAGTGCACGGTCGATGCCTCGGGAGGGCAGCACGGCGACTCGATCACGTTCCCCCATGCGTGAGACACTAAGAGCGCAGATGTCTTATCGTCAAGGACGTGGTGCGGTGATTTGTGTCACGCCGTCGGCACCGGCGCGCGGGTCGGCGACGATGCCGGCGAGCAGATGGCGGCGTACGAGATCCCGGACCTGCCGCGGGTCGGCGAGGTCCCAGCTCCCCTCCCCTCGGATGAACGTCAGGATCATGCGCGCCAGATAGTCCGCGGCTTCGTCGATGTCCACCCCGGGTGCGAGCTCCTCGACCGCCAGCAGCGGGGTCAGATAGAGGCGCAGGGTGTCGATCATGAGCGGTACCGAGGTCGACAGGTGCGGGAGCAGCCGTTGCGGTTCGGTCTCCAGGACCTTCTGGAACACCTCGTGTTCGGCCAGCGACCGGTGGGCGAAGGGCAGTCCGACCTCGAGGCGCTCGGCGATACCGCCCGCGCCCTCGACCTCGACGGCCAGGCGCTTGAAGAACCGATCGACCTCCCAGGCGATCGTGGCGTCGAACAGTTCGTCCCGCCCGCCCGGGAAGTAGCGGTACACCGTGGCCCGCCCGACCTTTGCCTGCGACGCGACGGCATCGAGGGACGTCTTGGCGAAGCCGGACCGGCCGACGCAAATGACCGCGGCCGCCAGGATGCGTTCGCGCGTGTCGCCGGTCACGGACCGCGATCCTACGGGGTCAACCCGTCGAGAGCCCGCGGTCCGCTCGCACACCTGGTCGCCCCGGAGGAAACCGCCCCGGTCACCGGTCCGGCGGATCCGGTCCGGGCGTGCGGCGCTCGGCGGGGTTTCCGGCGACGCCCGGGTCGACCGCCGCGGTCAGTGATCCGGCGGGTCCGGTCCGCTGTCCTGACGGGACCCGTCGACGCCCTCGGCGACCCCGGTCAGATCGAGCACGCCGTCCGCGTCGACGAACGCACCGGGAGGCAGGTTCTCCGGCTCCGAGACGTCCCGTTTGGGGTGCTTCCGCTCCCGGCCGATGATCCACAGCAGCGTCGGGTAACCGATCAGTGCCAGCGCGGTGAAGCTGAACCATTGGATCGTGTAGCTCAGGTGCGGCCCGTTGTCGAGTTCGGGCGGGTCCAGGTTCTGCGGTTTGCGCGCCCCGGCATCGGGTGGCTGCTGGGACTGGCGCAGCAGGAATGCCGGTGCGAGCTTCTGGGTGAACTGTCGCTGGATCCGGGCGATGTCGATGCGCAGGAACGATTCCTGGTGGGCCTTGTTCGTCTCCCGTGATTCGCCCGCGGACTGGGTTTCGGTCTCCGAGACCAGGCCGGTCACCGTGACCCGCCCCGACGGGGGCCGGGCATCGGGAGGCGGTCGGGTGATCCCGCCGGTCGACGGCAACCAGCCACGATTCACCAGCACGACCCGCCCGTTGTCGAGCTGCAGGGGCGTCACGAGCCAGACGCCGGGCACCCCTTCGGGGTTCGCCTGCGCGGTAATCACGACCTCGTCGTCGATCAGGTAGTGCCCGGTCGCGCGCACCCGCCGATCGAGTTGATCGGGCACGTCCGCGAACCCGGCCGAACGCGGCAGCACGTCGTCCAGCGTCGCCACGGGCTTGTGCATGTTCGCGACGACGGAACGGTTGAACGCCTGACGCTGGTGCAACCGGCGGATCTGCCAGAACCCGGCGTTGACGAAGCCGACCACGAGCGCGATGACGATCACGTGACCCAGAATCCATTTCGGCTTCAGCGCGAATTTGTAACGCGACACTCCGCCGAGGTTACGGCCACCGGCTCCGAGGCCCCCCACCGTCGCCGAAAATCCGGACTCCGGGAGCACGCGAGCCCATCGACGTGGTCGGCTACCAGAGATCGACGCTGAGCCCTCCGGCCAGGGTCGCGCCCAGCTCCCGGGCGGCATCGAGGTCGGCGTCGGTGATGTCCCCGATCACGACGAGGGGCTCCTGCACCTGTCGCCACCGCAGGCCCGTGAGGATCTTGTTGGTGTTGCGCAGGGCGCCGGTCGCGTCACTGTCGCCTTTGAACATGAGCGCGCACGGCTTGTTGACGGTCTCATCCAGCACCGGGTAGTAGATGCGCTCGAGAAAGTCCTTCATCAGGCCGTTGATGAGTCCGATGTTGGGCGGCGCGGCCAGCACCACGAGGTCGGCCGCGAGCACGTCGTCGGGCCCAGCGTCCAGAGGAGCCAGCAGCCGGGTCGTCACGCCTTCGATTCCCTCGGTGTGTGTGCCCTCCACCAGTGCCTCGGCCAGGCGACGATTCGAGCCCGTGCGCGACGAGCACACCACGAGGAGCACCTTGTCGCGGTCGGTCATCGCCTCGTCTCCCCGCTCGGCGACACGAGCCGGTCGCCGGGATACACGGTGCGCGCACCCGACTGGGGTGGGCCTGGCGGGACTGCGGCGTCAGGCGGTGGGAAGGACGTAGTCGCCGAATCGGGAGCGCAGATCCTTCTTGGAGAACTTCCCGACCGAGGTCTTGGGAATCTCGTCGATGAACACCACGTCGTCGGGCAACCACCACTTGGCCACCCGTGGGGTGAGGAATTCGACGAGCTCGTCCTTGGTGAGTTCCTCGCCCTCGGCGACCACCACGCACGCGAGGGGCCGCTCCTGCCATTTGGGGTGCTTGACCCCGATGACCGCGGCTTCGGCGACCTTGGGGTGGGCCATCATCTCGTTCTCCAGTTCCACCGACGAGATCCACTCCCCACCGGATTTCACCACGTCCTTGGTGCGGTCCACGATGCGGATGTAACCCTCGCTGTCCACGGTGGCGACGTCCCCGGTCTTGAGCCAGCCGTCTTCGGTGAACGACTCGGCCGATCGGTCGTCGTTGTAGTACGTGCGGGCGATCCAGGGCCCCTGTGCCTGGAGCTCTCCCCGACTCTCCCCGTCCCGGGGTACCGGCTCGCCGGTGAGCTGATCGACGATCCGCAGGTTCACCCCCACGATCGGCAGCCCGATGGTCGTGCCCAGCTCGAACAGCTCATCCTCGGAGGCGTCGGCGAACTTGGACTTGACGGTGCCGACCGAGCCGACCGGGGAGGTCTCGGTCATCCCCCAGGCCTGGGTGATGGGGATGCCGATCTCGGCCTTGTAGGCCTCGGACAACGAACGGGGCACCGCGGAGCCGCCACAGGGCACCGCGCGCAGCGCGGAGGAGTCGCGGCCTTTCAGCTCGGGGAGCACGCCCATCCAGATGGTGGGAACGCCGGCCGCGATCGTGACCTTCTCGGCCACGATCAGATCCGCCAGCGCCTTGGGCGCCATCTGCGGTCCGGGGAGCACGAGATCCGCGCCGACCCC
>CAZEAV010000275.1:0-4586 GCA_964510215.1 uncultured Iamiaceae bacterium | reverse complement strand
GTCCCAGGACGCGATGAGGTGCTGCACCTCCGCGGCGTGGACGCGGACGCGTTCACCCTCGCCCATGATGGCTGCAATGATGTTCCAGAGTCCCTGGTCACCCCGATGGCGGGCCTGGTCGAAGCAGGCATTGTCACCACCACCGCGTGGAGTCGCCGCCGAGTGTTGCAACTCGGCGGTGCCGCAGCCGCTGCGAGCATCGCCGCGATCGCTCTACCGGCCGTTCCCGCGGCTGCATCCACCCCGGGTAGTGGCACCACCACACCCCCACCACCCACCATCGACATCGAATATCTCATCGTCGCCGGCGGCGGAGGCGGCGGAGGTGAGGGTGGCGGAGGCGGCGGCGCGGGTGGTGTCCTCCAAGGCATCCGAAATGGGGTCGGGCGCGGCCAATACCAGGTCATCGTCGGCACAGGCGGTGACGCCGGCGGCGAGCATGGCTCGTCGGGCACGACCGGGGACGACAGCTCGACCGCCTTGGTCGCCACCCCCGCGAAAGGCGGAGGCGGCGGAGGCGGCTTCAGCGCACCCGGACTCCACGGCGGGTCAGGTGGCGGCGCTGGGGGTCTGGGCTCCGCATTGGTCAGCGGCGGCACAGGGACAAGCGGGCAAGGCAACGAAGGTGGCGACACGCCCGCGTACTTTGGCGCTGCGGCCGGCGGCGGCGGCGCTGCAGCCCCCGGAGCAATCGCCGGTGGTTCGATGAGTAAAATAGGGGGAGCCGGTGGTGCCGGCACGTACTCGGACCTTGCCGACGCGGTTGGTATCGGTGAGGCCGGCACGGCTTCGAGCAACGCTCACGGCTATGTGGGCGGGGGCGGAGGCGGCTATGGCGTCGAGGGCGCCGACGGAGGTGGCGCGGGCGGCGGCGGAACCGGCGCGGTTACCATACCTGCAGCCCATGCGTCCGCGGGGTCGTCCAACACCGGCGGCGGAGGCGGAGGCCGCGGATTAGGCAACGGCGGCGGCGGAGCTGGTGGTTCCGGGGTGGTGGTCTTGGCGTGCGACACCCAAGCCTTGAACGAAACCGGGTTCGTCGCGTCGGCCATCAACGGTGACGGGACCGCACTCACCAGCGAAACCCACGGCTCGATGACCTACTGGGTCTTCGACGCCACCGGCAGCCACGGTTCTTTCGACCTGTCCTGACCACCCACACCGGCCCACCTGGTTCTGTCAGTGACGGGCCGCTAGTGCGTCTCGGGTGTGGACGGGAGCGATCCGCCATGGGCCGGGCAGTACGGCTTGAAGGCGCACCAGTCGCACAGCCGGGACGGTTTGGGGCGGAAGTCGTCCGCCGCGCAGGACCGCTCCACGGCATCCCAGATGGCCTGCACCTTGGCGTCCGTGGAAGCCAGGCTGCGTTCGGTGGGGGAGTCCTCGACGATCGTGCGGTCCCGCAGGTACAGCAGGCGGATCCGGTCCGGTTTCCGGCCGAAGAGCTCGTTGCACATCGACGCGTACATCTTCACCCCGTCCAGACGGCCGTGGGAGAAACGCGGATTCGGTGACCGGCCGGTCTTGTAGTCGGTCACCACCAGGCCGCCGTCGGCGTCCAGCTCCAGCCGGTCGATGATGCCCCGGACCGAGTAGCCGGTGCGGGGAACCTCCAGCATCACCTCGATGCCGATGGGGCGGATCGTGGTGGGGTCCTCCATGGTGAAGTAGTGGTCGATGAGCGTGGCCGCATCGGCAAAGAAGGCCTCGGTGGCGGCGTCGTCGAGCCCGAGTCCGGTGAAATCCGGGTCGTCACGTATCGCCTCGGTCGCCGCGGCCAGACAATCGGTCGCGGCGTCGCGGGTGCGCTCGAGCGGTTCCAGCGTGAACAGCCGCTCGAGCGCCGCGTGGACCAGGGTTCCTTTGGTGGCGGCCTCGCTCGGGGGTTCGGGCAACTTGTCGATCGCCGAGTAACGGAAGGCCAGCGCGCACTTGGTGAAGGTGGCGACCTTGGACGGCGACAGCGTGCGCGGCGGCGTCAAAGGCACGCTTGGAGCCTAGTGTCGCCCACCCCCGTGCGAACTCCGGGGCATCGCACGCCCGGAGGCGCCGAGATGTCCCGGAGTTCGGGTGGGGGTGGAGACGTGGCGGGCGCGGCTCGCCCAGCGGCCTGCCCGTCCGTTCGCTCGGCGTGCCTGGGTGTCAGGCGGGGAGTGTGGCGATGAACGTGGCGATCTCGGCGGCGAGGCCGGCGGGGTCCTCCATCGGCCCGAAATGGGTGAGTTCGTCGTGCACGCTGAGGGTCCCGTGCGCCAGCGCGTCTGCTGCGGGGCCGGCGATCGCCGCCGGTGACGCGTCTTCGACCACGCCCCGGACCACGGTCACCGGGCATGACACGTCGCCGAGCCGTTCGAACGCGGTGCAGGTGGATGCCGTCGTGTAGATCCGCGACTCGTTCTCCGGTTCGCATGCGAGGCGGACCGAACCGTCGGGCTCGTCGACGAAACCCGCCTCGACGTAGCCGGCGAGTGCGTCTGGGGCGAACGCGTTCATCGGCGGCTTGGTGGCATAGGTGGACCGCGCTTCGTCCCGGGAAGCGAACACCGGCCGTCGCCGCAGGGCGCCCCGGGGCAGCGGATGATCGGCGGTACCGACGTGATCGCGGATCTCGGGCGGGAAGATGATCGGCTCGTACACCCACAGCCCGGCGAACATTCCGGGACGGCGCAACTCGGCCAACAACAGCGCGGCGCCGCCCATCGAGTGCCCGATGCCGATGGGCCTCGGCCCGGAAGTCGCCGCCGTGTCCCAGCCCAGTGACGTGACCGTCGCGAGCACGTCGTCGGCGAAGCGGTCCCAGCCCAGATCGGCTCCCGCGGCCACCGGTGATCCGCCGTGTGCCCGGAAGTCGGGCGCCACGGTGTGGGCGTCGGGAAGTGCCGCGGCCAGCGGTCGCCAGACCAGCCCGTTGAAGCCGGTGGCATGCGCCGCGAGCACCGGGCGGCCCGTGCCGCCCAGATCGTGCAGGGTCAGGATCACCCCGTCGGTGGACGGGACGGTACGCGGCACGACGGATTTGCTTCTCACGACGCTCCATGGTGGCCGGTGGACGGCCGGATGCTCCAATGGGCACCGCTCCTCTGTTGGCGCGTCGTCGGTTCAGGCCCCTGCGGGCTTCCCGGCGACGGCGTCGGAGTCGCGTGCGGCGGCCCGGTAGATGCCTTTGGCCATGAGCGATGTCTCCGCTTTGGCCCGGGCACGCAACAGCTCGGAGCGCACCCGGTGGACACCCGGGTCTTCCGGCGCGGCCAGCCCGGCGAGTTCGATCAGGTTGCCGGCGAGTCGGTGGTCGCCCGCTGTGGCCACGGCCTGCGCCCGTTCCGCGAGTATCTGGGCACCGCCCGCGAGCGATGCGATCTCGGCCGCGACCTGGGTATCGGGCGCCGGCTTGAGGTGGGCCGGGTTGCCGTCGTACCAACCGCCGTAGTAGCGCCAGATGTTGCGGACGATGAACTCGGGTTCGTCGTAGATGGGTTGCAGGTAGGCCTGGTGGCTCAGGTGGTCGGGCACCGTGACCGTGTGCAAAACCTCGTCCAGCATGGCGCCGGCGTTCATCAGCTCCAGGGTCTGGTCGACCAGCGAGTCCAGCAGGTCCGCGGTGTCCACGAGTGCCGCGCGGGCGTCGGCGGCGCCGACGATCGGCAGCCCGTGTCCGGGGAGCAAAACCTCGGGTTCCAGGGCCGCCATGGTGCGCAGGGCCACCGCCCAGTCGCGGGCATAGCGCTGCACCTTCTGGGGATTGCCGGCGTTCGGGATACACCAGATGAACAGATCGCCCGTGCACAACGTGCGCCGTTCGGGGACCCACACCCAGGTGTGGTCGTCGGTTTCGCCGCGGGCGTGATGCAACTGGAGCGTCACATCGCCGACCCGGGCGTCGAGGCGGTCGGGGTAGGTGTCGTCGGGGTGGCGGTAGTCGGTCGGCCATTGCAGGCCCGGAGCGGAGAACTGCCGCCGATTGATGGCGGCGTTGTACCCGGCGGTGAGGCAGTAGCGCGCAAAACGCGGTTCGACGGCCTCATGGGCATAGACCCGAGGTCGTGGGCGTCCGGCCTCGTCGGCTTCGGCATCGAAGACGGCGGTACCCATGACGTGATCGATATGGCCGTGGGTGTACACAGCCGTGGTGACCGGAGCAGACCGCCAGGTGCGAATGAGATCCCGGACACCCTCACCGGCCATCGGGCCGCCCGTGTCGACGAGCGCGAGGCCGTCCCCGGTGTCGATGGCGGCGACGTTCGCGAACGACGACACCGAGCCGATGCCGTCGGTCACCTCCTCGATCACCCCGTACGCGGTGAAGGGGTGCTCGTGTTCGCTCGCGGGTGACATCCCGCCGTCGAGCATGCGGCGGCTGCGGGAGATGAGGCTGTCTGGCACGTCGGGCTCCAGGATCGTGAAGGGTGCGGCCACCGGTATCGTAGGCCGCCCTCGGCCCCGGCTCCGCCTGCTCTCGGTGTGCCGCTCCACCCTCTCGGTGTGCCGCTCCACCGGCTCCCGCACACGAACTTCGGGAGGTTCCGTGCGATCAGCGCACAAAATCTCCCGAAGTTTGAGTGGGGGTGCCTGAAGTTCGGGTGGGGGTC
>CAZEAV010000274.1:971-4600 GCA_964510215.1 uncultured Iamiaceae bacterium | reverse complement strand
CCGGTCGTCGACGAGTTGCGGCAGAAGATCCACCACCAACTGATCGACGAGCTCGGGCCGATCCTGTACGACAAGCGGCTCTCCGAGGACGACCTCCGACGCCGCGTGCACGAAGAACTGCACAAGGCCGTTTCCCAGGAGCGGACCCCGCTGTCGGCCGCGGACAAGGCGCAACTCATCCAGGACGTTTCCGACGACATCCTGGGCTACGGTCCGATCGACCGCCTCCTCAAGGACGACGAGATCACCGAGGTCATGGTCAACGGTCCGAGCGCGGTGTACATCGAACGCCACGGCAAGCTCGAGCAGACCGACGCGACCTTCATCGACGAGCAGCATCTGCGGCGCATCATCGACAAGATCGTCGGTCAGGTCGGGAGGCGCATCGACGAGGCGACGCCACTGTGCGACGCCCGCCTGCCCGATGGCTCCCGGGTGAACGCGGTGATCCACCCGTTGGCGATCGGTGGGCCGTTCCTGACCATCCGGAAATTCTCGGCGGATCCGTTCCAGATCGACGACCTGATCAAGTTCGGAACCCTGAACGCGGCGGCAGCGCGCTTTTTGCAGGCGCTGGTCGTGGGCAAGTTGAACATCATCGTCTCCGGCGGAACCGGTACCGGAAAGACCACGACGCTGAACGTGTTGTCGTCGTTCATTCCCAACGATGAGCGGATCGTCACCGTCGAGGACGCAAAAGAACTGCAGATGCACCAGGATCACGTGCTCTCGGTGGAGGCGCGGCCGCCCAACATCGAGGGCAAGGGCCAGATCACCATCCGTGATCTCGTCCGGAACGCACTGCGGATGCGCCCCGACCGCATCGTGGTGGGTGAGTGCCGCGGAGGTGAGGCGCTCGACATGCTCCAGGCGATGAACACCGGCCACGACGGATCGCTCACCACGATCCACGCGAACTCGCCTCGGGACACGCTGTCCCGCCTCGAGACGTTGGTGTTGATGGCCGGTTACGACCTTCCCGTGCGGGCGATCAGGGAGCAGGTCGCCTCCGCGCTCGACTGCATCGTGCAGCTGGCGAGGCTGCGCGACGGCACCAGACGGGTCACCCACGTGACCGAGGTACAGGGGATGGAGGGCGATGTGATCATCCTCCAGGACATCTTCCTGTTCGACTACGGCATGGGCGTGGACGACAGCGGCCGATTCCTCGGGCACCTCAAGGCGACGGGGGTGCGGCCCAAGTTCGCCGAGAAGCTGGCCGACCTGGGGATCCGACTCGGCGCCGAGGTGTTCCAACCCGAGCAGTTCCACCGGCGCGCGGTCGGTGCCCGGTGAACCGACGCCGCCGCGCCGCGATCGCCTTCGCGGCCTTCGTCATCCTGGGAGTGTTGGGCGCCTCGGGTGCAGCCGCGGCCGGCCCGATCGTGGACGCGACGCCCCAGAAGGGCGCTGACGAGCTGCAGATCTCCAGGGTCGACGCCACCGACGCCAGCGCGGTGAACGTGCGTTTCACCTGGAACGGTGACGTGTCCGCGTTGAAGTCGATGACGGTCCGCCAGAACGGCAATCAGGTCCAGGCATCCAACCCGGAGCAGCTGAGCCCGTCGGATCTGCAGCGGGCCACCGCGGTGGTCCTGGACCAATCGGGTTCGATGGTGAGTTCCCGCGGACTGGCGACGGCTGTTGCCAAGACCAAGCAGATGATCCGCCAGGCACCGGCGAACGCCCAGTTCTCGATCGTCACCTTCGGTGGGCAGGCGATCGTCCAGCAGGCGATGACCGATGACAAGTCTGCGCTGATCAAAGCCTTGGGCGAGATCAAGCCGGATCCGCTGGAGCCCACGTCGATGTGGGACGGAGTGGTGGCCGGCGTGGACCAACTGAATCGGCTTCCCGATTACGAACACAACCTGATCCTGGTCACCGACGGGACCGATGACGCCTCCACCGCGAGTGCCGCCGAGGCGCGCGGCACGGTCGCAGGCAGCGGCGAGGACACCGGAGCCACGGTGTTCGCGATGGGCATCACCCAGCAACACGCACTCGACGAGAACGGGCTGGCTGGCCTGGTGAAAGCCGGCGGCGGCCGCTTCTTCATCGCCGCCGACGCGAAGGACATCGGTGCCGCGTTCGACAAGACGGAAACGGCGCTTGGGAACGAGTACGTCACCACGTTCGCTGCGATTCCGAAATCGCGCGGCTCCAATCAGCTCACCATGACGATCTCCGGGCACACGACGAAAGTCGGCTTCACCGTCGGCGGCGTGGCCCAGGGGGCGACGCGGTTGTCGCCGCCGATCGTTCCCGAGTCGTCGACCCCCGCGTTCTTCAGTACCGCCGGCGGCCTGGCCCTGGGGCTCCTGCTGATCGCCCTGGCCGTGGGAATCGCGGCATTCATCGTGTTCCAAATGGTCACCTCGAAGCAGAGCGCGCTGGACGCGGCGCTGAATCCCTACACCGAAGGTTTCGTCGGCGGCGACGACGACGCTGCCTCGGGCGGTGGTCTAGGCGAGAACGCACTGTTGCAACGGGCGCTGGCCATGACCGAGGAGTTCGCCGAGCGTCAAGGCTTTCTCGAACAGGTCGAGTCGATGCTGGAAATGGCCGAGGTGCCGCTGAAGGCAGGCGAAGCGCTGCTCATCTGGGTAGCCGGCATCGTCGTGTTCACCGTCATCGGTTTCCTGCTCGGCAGCGTCGTGCTGGCCCTGGTGTTCCTCCTGGTCGCGGTGCTGTTCGGGCCGGCGTTCCTGAACTTCAAGGCCAAGGCCCGGAAGCGGAAGTTCGAGCAACAGTTGCCGGACACCCTGACGTTGCTCGCCGGCGCACTGCGCGCGGGGTTCTCGCTGATGCAGGCCGTCGATGCCGTCTCCCAGGAGGTGCAGAACCCGATGGGCAAGGAACTGCGCCGCGTGGTGAGCGAAACCCGACTGGGTCGCGAACTGGAGGACGCATTGGATGACACTGCGGAGCGCACCCAGAGCGCGGATTTCGCGTGGGCGGTGATGGCCATTCGGATCCAACGGGAGGTGGGCGGCAATCTGGCCGAATTGTTGTTGACGGTGGCCGAGACGATGCGGCAGCGGGAACGGCTGCGGCGTGAGGTGAAGTCGCTGACCGCCGAAGGGCGCATCAGCGCCTATGTGCTCGGCTGCCTACCGCCCGCGCTGGGAGTGGTGATGTACATGGGTAACCCCGACTACATGCATCCGCTGTTCACGGACACCTTGGGTCAGGTGATGCTCATCCTCGCGGCGCTCGCCATGGTCGTCGGGTTCTGGTGGATGTGGAAAGTGATTCAGATCGATGTGTGAGGTGACCGCCTGATGCTGCTGTTCGCTGCGACCGCGTTGAGCGGGGAGACGGCGATGACCGTGGGCTTGGTGTTCGCCGGTGCGGCCATCGGCCTGCTCGCGTACGTGGGGTTCAACACCTACGAGGAGAAGCAGGCGATCCGGAACTCGATCCGCCAACTCGAAGAATACGGCCAGCCCGGCGCGGTGGAGACCCAACGCGACCGTGAATTGCTCCGCCCGGCGTATGAGCGTGCGTTCACACCGGTGCTGAACGGATTCGTCAACGTCGGTCGGCGCATGATGCCGACCGAATACGTGGAAAAGACCCGGCAGAAGCATCAGGCAGCCGGCCGATACGACCCTGCGGCGGTCGAC
>CAZEAV010000274.1:0-961 GCA_964510215.1 uncultured Iamiaceae bacterium | reverse complement strand
CCGGGTCGCGTGTCTGTTGATCATTCCGATCGCGTTCGTCCTCTTCCCGATCCTCAACGTGTTCGGGCTTTCGATGAAGATGAACCTGCTCGTGTTCGTGCTGCTCAGCGTCGCGGCATTTCTGTTGCCCGAGGCGCGGCTCACCAGCGCGATCGAGGACCGGCAGAAGTTGATCCAGCGACAGTTGCCCGACATCCTGGACCTGCTCGTGATCTCGGTCGAGGCCGGACTGGGTTTCGAACAGGCGCTCGACCGGACCGTTGCGTCGGTGCCCGGCGAGTTGAGTCTGGAGTTCGCGCGGATGCTCGGGGAGACGCGCGCCGGTGTCGCCCGGGCGGATGCGCTCCGGGCGTTGGAAGAGCGCGTGGATGTGCCGGAAGTGCGTTCGTTCGTGCTGGCAGTCATTCAGGCCGACACGTTCGGGGTTTCGATCGGTCAGGTGCTCCGGAGCCAGGCGGACGAGATGCGCGTCAAGCGTCGTCAGCTCGCCGAGGAGCGCGCCCAGAAAGCGCCGGTCAAGATGTTGATCCCCATGGTTTTCTGCATCTTCCCGGCGTTGTTCGTGGTGGTGATCGGTCCCGCGATCATCAGTATCAGGAAGAGCTTCGGCGCCTGATGCCGCGTTCGGCCGAGGCGTAGTGTGGCATCGGCCGAAGCTGGCGTGCCCGGTCGCGCCTGGACCCGCTGGCTTCGCCACGGTACGACCCGCGGCGCCGTCATCGGATGGTTGGTGGTCCTGCTGGGTGGGGTCACCGGTGCTGCGGCGCTCTCGGACAACAGCTTCCTCACCCACCTGACCACCGGGCGCCTGCTCCTCGACGGGCATCTGCCGTCCACCGATCCGTATTCGTTCACCGCGCACGGCCACGCCTGGACGATCCAGAGCTGGTTCGCGTCGTTGCTGTACGCGCTGACCTACCAGGTTGGTCACGGGCTCGGGATCCGAGTGATGGTTGCGGTG
>CAZEAV010000273.1:0-4607 GCA_964510215.1 uncultured Iamiaceae bacterium | reverse complement strand
GACCAAGAGTGGGAACGGCGGCGGCAGCGGCGCCGGCTGAGCACGGTGGCCGGACCCGGGGCCGACGACCGCAGCGCCGGGGATGCCCTGGACGAGCTGATTCTCACCACGTCGCTGTTGCGGGAGTCCTGTGCATGGGACCGCGCCCAGACGCATGCGAGCCTGCGACGGCACCTGCTCGAGGAGGCCTATGAGGCGTTGGACGCCCTGGATCGCCTCGGTGCCGCGTCCTGCGCACCCCTGGGAAGGGATGTCGCGTACGAGGACCTACGCGAGGAGCTCGGTGACGTGCTGTTCCAGGTCGTGTTCCACGCGGCCATCGCCGGTGAGGCGCAGCGTTTCGATCTGGCCGGGGTGATCGACGGGGTGCGCCACAAGCTCGAGGCGCGGCACCCGGCGATCTTCGGCCCGGGATCCGGGGGCGTCGCGGCGTCTGCCACGTCGTCGGGCTCCGAGGATTCCTGGGAAGCGGCGAAGGTCACCGAGAAAGGGCGGGCGAGCGTGATGGACGGCATCCCGGCGGCGCTGCCCGCGCTCACCTACGCGTCCAAGGTGGTTGCCAAGGCGCCGGTGGCCGCTCCCGACGCGCTGGTTCCCCGCACGACGCGGGGTGCACCGGCGGACGAGGCCGCGCTGGGAGCCGAGCTGCTGGAGATCGTCGTGGCGGCCGGGCAGGCCGGGTTCGACGCGGAAGCGGCGCTGCGGCACGCGACGCGGAAACTCGAACATGCGGTGCGTGAGGCGGAGGAGTCCCAGGGATCGGGACCGTCACCGACGCCGAGGTGACCGGTGGGTAGTCTCAGGCGCTCAGCCCGAGCACGTCGGCCGATCCCGCGATCGCGGCGGAGACCGCGTCGTCGATGTTTCTCCGGCCATTGGTCGCCCTTGCTCCGACACACATCACAGCGGCGCGCACCGGTGCCGTTGCGGCCTCGGCCGCGAGCGCGATCATGCCCAGGTAACCGGCGATGTAGGGGAGGTCGTTGATGATCACGGCCACCTGAGTCCCGATCACATGGTTGGTCGTCGTCCAGGTGGTCGGCCCCATCGCGGCGCGCACCTCGTTCGCGAAACCGGCCCACGTGAAAGATCCCCGCGCCAGCTCGGCCTGTCGCATCGCTTCCCGCCACGCCTGTGCGCGGCGGCTGTGGTCTTCTGACAGCGCCGCGGCGATCAGCGCGTCGACGCCGGCGCGCCTGGCCGAGGTGGCGGAGATGTCGAAAGGCACCCAGCCTGAGCGCCGGTCGTCCCCCCGGTTCGAGGTGACGCTGATGCGGGACCCACCATCGAGGCGTTCGGCGATCTTGCCCCAGCTCCGATCCCAGACCCGTTCGCCGGCGGCCCGGAGCGACGCCGCCCAGACCCAGTGGCTGAAACTCGCCGGCTCGACGGTGACCCACTTGATGAACTCGTGACTCGTCTGACGGGTGGCGATCTTCGACCTGGCCGCGCGCACCAGCGGGACCGCCAGGTTGCATTCCCGGGCCGAGTTGCGCAGCAGCGGTTCGATGGTGGCGTCGGTCGTGTGACCCGCGGCCGCGGAGAGTCGCCCGAGCGTGGCGATGATCCGGGCACGGTCGTCGTTGCTCCGGCCGGCGATCGCGGTTTCCACCGCCTGGACCGCGGCGACGTCCGCGGTCAGTACGCCGCGGCCGAGCAGTCGCACGATCCGGAGTTGTGCGGATGGCTCGTCCACGCAGCCGACCCGGCCGAGGGCGTCACGGTAGAACGAGCCGCCGGTGGAATCGAGTGCGCCGGCGGCGATCTGTTTCACGAGGAGTTCTGTCGGCGACTCCGAGCCGGCTCGGCCCAGGCCGCTGAGCGGTGAATCTCTGTGGTCCATCTTCGAGGTGGGGGCTCCCGAGACGAGTCGAACGGTGGTGCAAAAGTAGTCCGTTCGACCTAGGTCTGTCGGGAAAAGTCGTCAGCGCGTGGAAATGTCCCGGAAACCTCTCACGGAGCCGGGCGGACCGGGACGTCGCCCGTCCGCGTGGGAGTGCGGGGACCCGTGTAGCGTCGGTCCAGCACACCTATCGTGTGGAGACGACGATCGGAGGAACTTCGATCGAGCCAAGGAGACCTTTCCGGACCGATGAGCGGGATCGAAACACTGACCAGCCGAGAGGTCCTCGACTCGCGGGGCAATCCCACCATCGAGGTCGAGGTGTTCTGTGAGTCCGGCGCGCACGGGCGCGCGATCGTGCCGTCGGGAGCATCCACGGGAGAGTTCGAGGCGTGCGAGTTGCGTGACGGCGGTGCGCGGTTCGGCGGCAAAGGCGTGCTCGAGGCCGTTCAACACGTGAACGTGGAGATCGCGGACGCGCTCGGTGAGTTCGAGGTGTTGGACCAGCGTGGTCTGGACGAGGCGCTGTGCGACCTGGACGGCACCCCGAACAAGGAACGGCTCGGCGCGAATGCCCTTCTGGGCGTGTCGCTGGCCGTGGCGAAAGCAGCCGCTGCCGAGGTCGGCCTGCCGCTTTTCCGGTATGTGGGTGGCACCAACGCGGCGGTCCTGCCGGTGCCGATGATGAACGTGCTCAACGGCGGGGTCCACGCCGACAACAACGTGGACCTCCAGGAGTTCATGATCATGCCCGTGGGGGCGGCATCGTTCTCCGAAGGTCTGCGTTGGGGCGTGGAGACCTACCATGCGCTCAAAGCCGTGCTCGCCGAGCGGGGTCTGGGCACCGCGGTCGGCGACGAGGGCGGGTTCGCCCCCGATCTGACCTCGAACGAGGAAGCGGTCCAAGTGCTCGTGGAAGGGATCGAGCGGGCCGGCTTCGAGCCGGGCGCCGACATCGCCATCGCGCTGGATCCGGCGAGCAGCGAGTTCTTCACCGACGGCGCCTATGTGCTCTCCGGGGAGAACCGGACCCTGTCAGGGGCGGAGATGACCGCGTATTACGAGGACCTGACCCAGCGGTACCCGATCGTGTCGATCGAGGACGGACTCGCCGAGGACGACTGGGAGGGCTGGGCGACGCTCACCGGCGCGCTCGGCGACCGCGTCCAATTGGTCGGCGACGACCTGTTCGTGACGAACACCGAGCGGTTGAGCCGGGGGATCGACGCGGGGGCGGCGAACTCGATCCTGGTGAAGGTCAACCAGATCGGCACCCTGACCGAGACGCTCGACGCCGTGGAGCTGGCCCACCGCAACGGGTACACCGCGGTGATGTCGCACCGCTCGGGCGAGACCGAGGACGTCACCATCGCCGATTTGGCCGTCGCCACCAACTGTGGACAGATCAAGACCGGTGCTCCCGCCCGGAGCGACCGGGTCGCCAAGTACAACCAGCTGCTGCGGATCGAGTCGATGCTCGGGGAGACCGCGGTCTACCGCGGGCGTGACGCCCTGGGCGGGTCGGGGCGATGAAGTCCCCGGGCCGTCGCCGCGCCACGATCCTGGGCGCCGGGTTCGCCGCGGTGGTGTTGTTGTCGTTGGTGTTCCTCGGGCCGGGTTCGTTCCGCGTCTGGTCCTCCCAGCAGCATCAGACCAAGGAGCTGAACGCCAAGATCGCCACCCTGCAGCGGGCGAACGAGGCGCTGGCCAAGCGCGCGAAGCAATTGAAGGATCCCGAGGCCATCAAGGAACTCGCCCGACGCGACTACGGCATGGCCCCCAAGGGATCCCAGGCGTATGCCATACTCCCGGCGGCGCGGCCCGACGACCGTCCCGGCGGGGCGTGGCCGTTCGTGAAGTTGGCGTCCAAGAACGGTCATTGACCGCTCCCGGCGCGTCGTCCAGAGGACCGGTTCCGAGCCGGGACGAAGACGTCGCGGCGGTGACCGAACTGCTCGGCCGGCCACCCCGCGGGGCATTCACGGTGGTCGTCCGTCACCGGGACGGCTCGCCGGTCGTCATCGAGAACGCTCCGCTGCTCGCGGACGCCACGCCGATGCCCACCCGGTACTGGCTGCTGGGGGAACCCGAGCGCACCTGGGTGGGACGGCTGGAATCGGAGGGTGGTGTCCGCCAGGCCGAAGCCGAGATCGACCCGCGGCGCCTCGCGGCTGCCCACACTCGCTACGCGGCCGAACGCGACTCGCACCTCCCCGACGGTCACCGGGGCCCCCGTCCCTCCGGCGGGGTCGGGGGAACGCGCCGAGGCGTGAAATGCCTGCACGCCCATTTCGCGTGGTGGCTGGCCGGTGGTGACGATCCGGTGGGCGACTGGGTCGGGGACCGACTCGCGGCGGACGGGTACGTTGTCGATGTGGTCCCTCCCCGCTCCCTGGACCGTCGAAATCCCGGATCCGACGACCCCGCCGAGGCCGCGCCGGTTGCCGCGATCGACTGTGGGACCAATTCGACCCGACTGTTGATCGCCCGGTACCGCGCGGGGGGCGGCGTGGCGACGGTGGTCCGACGGATGCGGATCACCCGCCTCGGCCAGGGCGTGGACGCGACCGGCCGGCTCGAACGTTCCGCGATCGCGCGCACCCTGGAGGTGTTGCGCGACTACCGGGAGGACATGGACGCCAATGGGGTGGCCACGGTGCGGGCGACCGCCACGTCGGCCGCGCGCGACGCGGCGAATCGGGACGACTTCTTCGAACCGGCGGCTGCGTCGATCGGGGTGGTACCCGAATTGTTGACCGGAACC
>CAZEAV010000272.1:0-4641 GCA_964510215.1 uncultured Iamiaceae bacterium | reverse complement strand
CACACCCTTGTTCTTCGACGAGTACCGACGGAATCGGACCACCGGCAGTTTCATCCTCATCGTCGAGGCGACGAACAACTCGGTGGCCGGCGGCATGATCCTCGGGGTTCCGCCCGCGTGATCCACGTGCGACCGTGACAGAGGACGTCCGCTGGCACGACGGCACGGTCGGACCCGGAACGCGCGCCAGCGTCGGTGCGACCGTCTGGCTCACCGGATTGTCCGGGTCGGGCAAGTCGAGCGTCGCGGTGGAACTGGAGCATCGACTCGTGGCATCCCGCCGTCCCGCCTATCGGCTCGACGGGGACAACCTCCGACACGGTTTGAACGCCGATCTGGGCTTCGATGCCGCGGCACGCGCCGAGAACGTGCGGCGCGTGGCCGAGGTGGCCAAGCTGTTCGCCGAGGCAGGGGTGGTGGCGCTGGTGCCGATCATCAGCCCGTACCGGGCCGGGCGTGCCACGGCGCGTCGAATCCACGACGAAGCGGGCCTGGCGTTCGCCGAGGTGTTCGCCGCCCCCCCCCGGGCGGAGGGCTCGCGACGGGACCCCAAAGGCCTCTACGCCCGGGCGCGGGCCGGGACGTTGCCCGGGTTCACGGGTGTCGACGCGCCCTATGAGGCGCCTGAAACACCGGATCTGGTGCTGCACCCCGACGATGGCTCGCCCGGCGAGCAGGCCGACCTGGTCATTGCCCGACTTCTCGGGCCGTGATGGAGGTGCGCAGTGTCCAGCAGGCCCAGGTGACGAGGCCGACGCCGAGGGCGGCCGCGACGAAGTCCGCCGGCAGGCCGTACAGTTTCAGCGCCGAAGCGGACAACACGATCATCAATGCCTGACGGACGACCACACCGGGCACCTTGGCCGCCAGGCGGGCGCCGAAGTAGATCCCCGGGATCGCACCCAGGAGCAGCGCGCCGGCCATGGTGAAGGACACGGTGCCGAGGAACAGATGCCCGACCGCTGCCGCCGCGACGAGCGGAACGGCTTGGGCAAGGTCGGTTCCCACGAGGTGTCGGGCGGTGAGTGTCGGGTACGCGAAGAGCAGCAGGACCAGGATGAGCGATCCGGAACCGACCGAGGTCATGCCGACGACGAACCCGCCCGAGATCCCGATTGCGAGAGTGACGAGCGGCCGCGGAGCCGGGGCGGGGTCCGTGTCGTCGTGGCCGGAAGCCGCGCGGCGTGGCGCCAGACGGCCTTTGACGAGCATGGAGACGATGGCGAGTGTGAGTGCGGTACCGATGCCGATCTGGAGCCCGCGTTCCAGATCCGGCGCGTTGCCGAGCAGGTGGATCACCAGCACCCCGACCAGCGCGGCAGGGACCGACCCGGCACAGAGCCACCCCACGAGCGGCCAGTGGATGGTCCCGTGGCGCGCGTGCACGGCGGCGCCGACGGGCTTCATGACCAGAGACGTGACCAGGTCGGTGGAGACCGCGGGAAGGGCCGGCACCCCGAATCCGAACATCAACAACGGGGTCATCAGCGCCCCACCGCCCATTCCGGTGAGTCCGACGGTGACGCCGACCGCGAGGCCCGAAAGGGCCAGGAGAAGCTCGTGCATCAGCGGGTGCTGTCCCCACGCCCGCTCGCCGGGGCTCGACGCGGCATCCCGGGGAGGCGTCCCGAACCCATCGGCATCGCAGTCAGCGTAGTGGCCGGACCGGTCCGGTCAGGGCGGGAAGTCGGCGGACCACTCGTCGAACGGCAGTCCGGTGGTCGCTCGCAACTCGGCCACGTCGTCCAGGTACTGCCCGGCGAGCCAACGCCGGTCGGACTCGGTGAGGTTCGGGCTTGAACGGTTCCATTGCTGGAGGCGTCGGCCGGTGCTGCGGGCGAGGCGGCGAACTCCCGGCGTCCGGCGGACGAATCGGTGCGTGGCGGTGAGCGCACGTCCGGCCGCATCGGTTCGATCGGGGTGGACGACTTCGCGGCCCAGCAACAACGCGGTGGTTCGGGGAAGACGCGGATTGCCGGTGACGTTCTCCCGATCGGTGGGTTCCACCGCGAAGTTCTCGACGCCGAGGAATGCGAAGCAGCGTTGCAGCTCCGTGGACGGCTGTGCCGCGAACGCCTCGGTGGTGAGCGTCAGCATCGCATCTCGACCGTAGAGCTCACCGAACCGGTTGATGTTGAACCCGTACCGACCGTGGGCGAAGTAGTAGCGGTAGTTGCCGGCGATCCCGTTGGCGAAGTCGGGACGGTCGGTCTTGTCTGCCAGGAATGCCTCCCGCAACGGTCGGCGTTCGTTGCCGAGGCTCACCAGCCAGCGGTAATGGGACCATGCGCGGTCGACCGGGTTCCGCAGGATGAAAATCGTCTTCGCGTCGGGGTAGAGCCGGTGCATCCTCACCGGGACGTCTTCGAGCACCTGGTAATTGGTGCTGGATTCGCCGCGGACGGCGGCGTCGGCCTGGCCGGCGAAGATCTTTCCGTAGGCGGCACGGACCGCGTCGTCGTCTCCGATTCTCACCAGGCAATGGGGTTCTTTGGGTGTCGACATGCAGACCAGGGGGTGCGCGTCGAGGCACACGTGCAGGCTCGAGGTACCGCTCTTGGCGGCGCCTGCCACGAACAAGGTGGGTTGGGTGGTTCCGGCTCCGGTCGTGCCGGTGACGCTGCTCACGGCCACGAAGGGTAACGGCGCCCCGGACCCCGACGCATTCCGGTGGCGGTGGTGCACGCGCGCCGGGGCGCGCGGTGTCCTCGGGATAGGATCGCGCCGTCGCTCCCGACGTGCCGTGTGACCTCGTCGCCCGAGCCCTCCCGCCGAGTCAGAAGGAGAAGCCGTTGGACGCCTTCGAACTTGGCAGCGTGCATCCCACCGCACTGGTCGACAGCGCCGCCACCATCGGCGACGACGTCACCATCGGCCCGTACACCGTCGTCGAGGGTGACGTGGTGATCGGTGAGGGCACCGTCGTCGGCTCGCACTGCACCCTCGGCGAGCCCACCGCCGAGTTCTACTCGGGCCAGGCCCCGGCCGCACGGGGCTGCGTCATCGGCGAGCACTCGATCATCCGGAGCCATACGGTGATCTACCGGGGCGTGCGTATCGGCGCGGGTTTCGAGACCGGACACCGGGTCACGATCCGCGAGGGATCCGACATCGGTGTCGGCGTCCGGGTCGGTACGCTCTCGGACCTGCAGGGCGACCTTCGGATCGGCGATTACGCCCGCCTGCACAGTGGCGTCTTCGTGCCCGCCCGCTCGGTGATCGGCGAGTTCGCGTGGCTCTTCCCTCACGTGACGCTCCTGAACGATCCACACCCGCCATCGGACACCTGCACGGCGGGGCCTCGCGTCGGACCGTATGCGGTGATCGCCGCGCGCAGTGTGCTCATGCCGGCCGTCGAGGTCGGGGGCGGCGCGCTGGTGGGCGCGGCGAGCCTGGTCGTGCGGGACGTACCGGCGGACACGGTGGTAATCGGTTCACCCGCCCGCGAGGTCGGCCCCGTGGCCGACGTCGTCTGCAAGCATGGCGAACTCGATCACGTGTACCCGTGGCCGGATCAGTTCCGTCGGGGCTATCCCAGCGACGTCCTTCCGCCGCCGAATGCACCGGGGTGACCGACCGATGCGAACCGGAACCAGAACGGTGGCCCGCGCGAGACTCGGCGACGTGAATCGAGGGACTGAGCGCATCGAGGCCGGACCGGCCGGAACGGTCCACGAGTCGGCCCACGTGGAACGCGACGTCGTGATCTGCGATGCGGTGACGGTTGGACCGGGTGCATTCGTGGGAGAAGGTGCCGTGCTCGGAGCGGGCTCGACCATCGGTCCGAATGCCACGGTCACGGCCGGCGTCCGCGTGGGCTCCGGCGCCGAGGTGACGGCCGGCGCGGTCGTCGCCGACGACGTCCCGCCGTTTGCGATCGCGCAGGGCAATCCGGCGCAGATCAGCGGCTACCGCTCCACGGGCCGCTACGAGGCGGATCGCCGGATGCGGGCGAGCGCCCTGACCGATGACGTGTTTCCGTTGGCGCTCGGGCGTGCGACGCTCGCCCGTCACCCCTTGGTCGCCGATCTCCGCGGCTCGCTGAGTTTCGGCGAGGTCGGCGAGCAGTTGCCGTTCGATCCGGTCCGGTATTTCCTGGTCTTCGGCGTTCCGGGCCGTGAGGTTCGTGGCGAACACGCCCACCGCCGGGCGCATCAGTTGCTGGTGTGCGCCCACGGTGAGTGCTCCGTGATGGTCAACGACGGCTCGGAGCGCGCGGAAGTGGTACTCGACCGTAGGGATGCCGCGCTGCACATTCCGCCGATGGTCTGGGCCGCACAGTTCCACTATTCGGCCGACGCGGTGCTCATGGTGCTGTGTTCCCGGGTGTACGAGGCCGCCGACTACATCCGCGACTACGACGAGTTCGAGAACCTTCTCCGTGAGCGGTGACCCGCCCGTTCCGGTGCCCTTTCTCGACCTCGGTGCCGCCTATCACGAGCTCAAATCCGAAATCGACGGAGCGGTCGCGCGTGTCCTGGAATCGGGCTGGTACCTGCTCGGCGAGGAGATCGACGCGTTCGAGGCCGAGTACGCGGCCTTCACGGGTGCCGCCCACTGCGTCGGCGTCGGGAACGGGCTCGACGCGTTGACCCTCGCGCTGCGCGCGCTGGGCGTCGGAGGTGGCGACGAGGTGATCGT
>CAZEAV010000271.1:0-4642 GCA_964510215.1 uncultured Iamiaceae bacterium | reverse complement strand
CCTGCGCGAGAACCACAAACTCTGTTACGCCTCGGCCGAGCGGGCGGTGCGGGCGCTGGAACACCTCTGGCGTCATGCCCGGCATCGTGATCGCCACGCCTCGGACGACTGAGCCGATCTGTTGCGGAAGCGGCTGATCGCGGGATGCGGGGTCGCGACGCTCGTCGTCGCCACGATGGCCTGGAGCCACGTCGATCGGTCCGCCCGTGCCGATGCGGCTCCACACACCGCATCCACGCCCGTGATGAGCGCCCGACGCGTTCCCGGTCTCGTGCTGGGACTCGAACGTGACCCGGTCGTCGCGGAGGAGCTCCGTGCCGTGTCGGCGCAGAGCCCGCCGCAGAGTTGTCTGGAGGTCGAGGTCGACGGGCGGAAGGTCTTCGGACACGACGTGAACACACCGCTCGCGCCGGCGTCGAACCAGAAGCTCCTCACTGCCCGGCTGGCACTCGATCTCCTCGGTCGCGACTACCGGTACCACACGGTGGTGACCGGGCCCGAGGTCACCTCCGGCGTGGTGCGCGGGAATCTGTATCTGGTGGGCGGGGGAGATCCGGTGCTGGAGACCGACGCCTATCTGGCACATTTCAAAGACCCCGCGGCCAAGGGCACCTCACTGGAGAAGCTGGCCGACGAGGTCGTCGCCCGGGGGGTCCGCCAGGTGACCGGGTCGGTGATGGGGGACGAGTCACGCTATGACAGCCGGCGGGATGTGCCCGTGTGGCCCGACCGGTACCTGGAACAGCATCAGCTCGGTCCGCTGTCCGCGCTCGAGGTGAACCAGAGCTTCACGTCCTTTCCCGACACCTTCAGCGACCAGACGCTGGACCAGTTGGTGGCGGCCCCGAACCCACCAATGTTCGCGGCACAGACCTTCGCGGAGCTGTTGCGTCGACGGGGTGTGCGCATCGATGGTCGGCCCGGAGTCGGGAAATCGCCGGCCGGGACGCCGGAGATCGCGACGATCTCGTCGCCCCCGTTGTCGAACATCATCGCCCAGATGCTGCGGCGGAGCGACAACCAGATCGCCGAGTTGCTGGTGAAGGAGATCGGCCGGACCCACGGAGCCGGCGGAACCACGGCCGCGGGGTTGGCGGTGTTCTCCTCGAAAGTGACAGGGCTGGGCGTGCCGACCACGGGGATCGTGATGCATGACGGATCGGGCCTGGATCGTGACGACCGGCTGACGTGCGCGCTGCTCTCCGCACTGCTGTCCGGGGTCGGGCCCGATTCGCCGATCGGGGACGGCCTGGCCGTCGGCGGCAGGTCCGGCACGCTGCGCGAGCGCTTCACCGCACCCGCCGTCGCCGGTCGGATCACGGCCAAGACCGGTACCCTGAACGACGTGAGCGCGTTGTCGGGGTTCGCCGCCGCCCGCCACGGACCGACGCTGGTCTTCTCCTACATCGCGAACGGCGCCACGATCTCCGAAGCGCTCCTGAGTATCCAGGACCGCCTTGCCGACGTGCTGGTGGGCTACGCCGGGAACACCGACCTGGCCGCACTCGGACCACGATGATGCCGGTGCGAGCCACCCCGAGATGGCACCATGGTCTCCTAGGGTGTCATCTCGGCGCCGCAGGCGTCCCGGTTCCCGTCCCGCAAGAGGATTCCCATGGCTGAAAATGACAAGAGCCCTTCCCAGAGCGTCGGTGACGTGTTCCGGCTCGCGAAGGACTATGCGCTCCAGGAGACGGTCGACCCGATCAAAGGGCTCGGCAAGTTCATCGGGATCGGGGTCGGTGCGGCCGCGATGGGGGGCATCGCCATCGTCCTGGTCCTGCTCGGGGTCCTCCGCCTGCTCCAGAATGAGACCGGTCAGCATCTGACCGGCCACCTGACATGGGTTCCCTATCTGGTCACGATGGTCGTGGCATTCATCCTCATCGCCGTCGCCGTGAAGGCGATCGCCCGGAAGAAGGGACAGCAGTCATGAGCGTCGACACCACCGCATCAGGGGGCAAGATCACCCCCGACCACCTCCGGTCCAAATTCCGGGAGTTGCAGGGCGAGGTGGACGCGACCGCGGAATCGGCCAAGTCGACCGCGCTGGCCGTGGGCGCGGCGGTCGCCACGGTCGTGGTGTTGGGCGTGTTCCTGCTGGGGCGTGGCAGGGGGCGCAAACGGACCACCGTCGTCGAGATTCGGCGCGTCTGAGGCCTCCGTGAGCCTGCTGAGCGTCCTGCAGAGAAATGCATTCCGGAAGTTCCTCGGCGGCGGTTCCGGCGCCTGGGGGGCGATCGCGGCCGGCGTGTTCGCGGCGCGGACCCTGAACCGTTGGGCGAAACGTACCGAGGATGTCGTCTACCGGGAGACGTTGCAGCCCGGTGAGACCGTGACGATCACGCACCGGACCGATACGCGGACCGAGGTCGCCCGCGCGGACAAAGCCGAGGCGAAAGCTGCGAAGGCGGCCGCGAAGTCCTCCCGGCGACGGACGCGGCGACCACGGCGCACCTGAGGGTCCCGGATGCCCACCGCTGCGAAGCTCGCCGAAGGCGAGCGGGTACTCCTCATCGACCACAAACGGCGGCGCTACCTGGTGACCCTCGCCGCCGGGGGCGAGTTCCATTCCCACGCCGGTGTCCTCGGCCACGACGCGATCATCGGATCCAGCGAAGGGGCGGTGCTCCGGACGACCCAGGGGGGCGCGTACACGGTGTTGCGCCCGACGCTGTCCGATTTCGTGTTGAAGATGCCCCGCGGGGCCCAGGTCATCTATCCCAAGGACCTGGGCCCGCTCCTGCTGTTGGCGGACATCGCACCGGGCGTTCGGGTCCTCGAGTCGGGCGTGGGGTCCGGGGCCTTGTCCATGGCGATGCTGCGGGCCGGCGCCGATGTGGTGGGCTATGAGCTCCGCGAGAACTTCGCCGTGACGGCCCAGCGGAACGTCGAGTCGTTCCTGGGTGGGGACGCAACGGCGCGCTACCGCGTCGAGCTCCGCGACTGCTACGAGGGAATCGCCGAGACCGATCTCGACCGTGTCGTGCTCGATCTGCCCGAGCCCTGGCAGGTGGTGCCCCACGCTGCGCACTGCCTGTGTCCGGGAGGGATCCTGGTGGCCTACACGCCGTCGATCATCCAGGCTGCACAGCTACGCGAGGCGCTGGGCCGCGAGGGGTTCCGATACGCGGAGACGATCGAGGTGCTCCAACGCTCCTGGCACGTCGACGGCGCCGCGGTGCGTCCGGATCACCGCATGGTGGCGCACACGGGCTTTCTGACACACGCCCGCTGGCTGAGTTGACACGATCCGGGACGACGGCGTGGAGGTGCCCGTTCAGTCGTTCTCGATGAAGATGCATTCCCCGGGGCATTCCTCGGCGGCTTCGACCACCGCTTCTTCGAGCCCGTCGGGAACGGTCGCCTGGCTCGCGGCGCCACCAGGGTCGTCGAGCGGCTTGCCGTCCTGTTTGACATAGGCGAGGCCGTCATCGAGGAGCACGAACACATCGGGACAGATCTCCTCGCAGAGCCCGTCGCCGGTGCAAAGATCCTGATCGATCCAGACCTTCATGTTTGCCTGTCGCCTCGTCTCGCGGTTGGGAAGGGTTTCCCCGCTGGGGACACCTGGGCTTTCACGATAGGCGGCGTCGCCCCCGACGCACCATTTCGGCCCTCGTGCCAGGTGTCACCGCGGCGCCGATCCCGGCGCCTGCCACAGGGGTACCGGTCATTGCCCCGAACAGCCGGTAGGGTCCGATCTACCAGTACCCGTCGATGACGGTTCCCTGTCTTCGACACCCACCGGGGAGGTGGTCAAGATCGCACCAAACGACCACAACGAACCGACCGCCCGCAACGAAGCGGCCCGGATCGCGGAGCTGACCGGCTACTGCGACGAACTCGAGGCCGAGATGCAGCTGCTCCGCCAGCGCCTCCAGGACGGCCCGACGAGGGTTCGGGCGCTCGAGGAGCGGCTGCTCGAGACCAAAGGACAACTCGCGCAGGCGATATCCCGGAACGAGAAGTTGACGTTCACGCTCCGTGAGGCCCGCGACCACATCGCGTCACTGCGCGAAGAAGTGGACAAGCTGACCCAGCCGCCCGCGGCGTACGGGACCCTGTTGGGGACCAACGACGACGGCACCGTCGACGTGGTCTCCGGTGGGCGCAAGATGCGCGTCGCGGTGGCGCCCGACGCGACCGGCGCGTTGGAGGTCGGCATGGAGGTCGTGCTGAACGATTCGCTGAACGTCGTGATGGCCCGGGCGGCGGACGACCAGGGCGAGGTGGTCACCTTCAGTGAGCACCTGGGGACCGACCGCGCGCTGGTCACGTTGCGCGCGGACGAGGAACGGGTGGCCCAGCTCGCCCCCGCGCTCGCCGATGTCCGGCTCCGGGCCGGTGACACGCTTCTGATGGATTCCCGTTCCGGGCTCCTGCTGGAGAAGCTGCCCCGGCCCGAAGTCGAACAGCTCGTGCTGGAGGAGGTGCCCGACATCACCTATGCGGACGTCGGCGGGCTCGATGCCCAGATCGAACAGATCGCGGATGCCGTCGAATTGCCTTACGTGCACGCGGACCTCTTCGCCGAGCACGACCTGCCCGCACCGAAAGGGATCCTGCTGTACGGCCCGCCGGGCTGCGGCAAGACGCTCATCGCCAAGGCGGTCGCGAATTCACTGGCGAAGAAGGTCGC
>CAZEAV010000270.1:3610-4650 GCA_964510215.1 uncultured Iamiaceae bacterium | reverse complement strand
GATGCACAGCGGGTTCTGATCCTCGGTGACCGCGGCATGCTGGGCGGCATCCAGCCCACTGAGCAGATCCACGACCCCATCGTGGCATATCGACGGTGGCACCGGGTGTCGGCGTCACCGTGTTCCCGGAGCGTCCGGCACCGGGTACTCCGGCCCCGGGAGGGACCGGACCGATTAGGCTCCGCGCCGTGGCATTCCCGCGGAAACTCCTCAACGACGGCGAGGTGCTGGTTCTGGACCTGAAGCCACACTGGATCTTCCTGTTCCCGAGTGTGTCGAGCCTCATCGCGGCGATCATCGTCGGGATCGTCGTCATCACGATGACCCATGGGACGCTTCGGAACGTCCTGGGCCCCGCTGCCGGAGTCCTGGTGCTCGTCGTGCTGGTGTGGTTCCTCGTCCGCTACCTCAGGTGGGTCACGACCCAGTTCGTGGTGACCGGCGACCGGATCATCTCCCGTCGTGGGGTGCTGTCCAAGTCGGGGATCGAGATCCCCCTGGAGCGGATCAACACGGTCAAGTTCAACCAGGGGGTGATCGAGCGGATGCTGGGCGCCGGGGACCTGACGATCGAATCCGCGAGCACGAACGGCAGCGAGTCCTTTGCCGACATCCGGAATCCGGACAAGGTCCAGCGTGAGATCTACGTGCAGATGGAGTCGAACTCCCACCGTCCCTACCTGCAGCTCGGTGACCGGACCGCAGAGGCGATCGCTTCGCTGGTCGGTGGCGCGGCCGGCGGGTCGGTCGGCGGTGGGATGAGCGTCGCCGAGCAGCTCGAGAAGCTCGACGAGCTCCGGCGGAACGGGGTGCTGAGCGAGGCGGAGTTCCAAGCGCAGAAGACCCGTCTGTTGCAAGGCTGACCCGCCGTCTGGGCGTGCATGGGCGCAAGCCCGCTCAGGCCGCGATGCGGGCACCTCGGGCCGGTCGCACCCGTGTGGCGAAGCCCAGCGTGCCCGGTTCACTCACCGCGACCACACAGCCGCCGAAACCGCCGCCGGTCAGTCGGGCGCCGTAGACGCCGGGCGTGGCGACGAGTT
>CAZEAV010000270.1:0-3600 GCA_964510215.1 uncultured Iamiaceae bacterium | reverse complement strand
CGACGTAGATGACGTCGTCGACGATCCGGTCCAACAGGGGGGTGGACACGTCGAAATCGTCCCGGAGCGACCGGTGGGACTCGGTCATCGCCGCGCCGAGGGTGTCCCAGTCGCCACGGCGGAGCGCCTTGGCGGCTCTCATGACCCGCCGATTCTCGGTCACCACGTGGCGGGCGCGCCGCCGCACCACCGGGTCGTCGATCGATTCGACGCTGGAAGGTGGCGCGTCGCGCAGCGGTCCGATCTCGGCTTCGGCCGCGGCGCACTCGCGTCGTCGATCCGCGTACGCGGATCCCGCGAGGTTGCGGGAATCGCCGGGGTTCACCACACAGATGTCCGCGCCTTCGGGGACCGGCACCTCCAACACCTCGAGGCTGCGACAGTCGACGAGGAGCGCGTGGTCGCGTCGCCCGAACACCGACGTGAGCTGATCCATGATCCCGCAGGGAACCCCGACCGCGTCGTGTTCCGCGGCCTGGGCGGTCCGGGCGAGATCCAACAGCGGTCCGTTGAAACCCAGGGCGAGACACAGGGCGACTTCCAGCGCCGCGCTGGAGGACAGCCCGGCCCCGATCGGAAGCGTGGTGGTGATGGTGCCGGTGAACCCGACCGAGGGGCGGACCTGCGCCGCGACCGCAGCCACATAACGTGCCCATCCCCTCACGTCCGCCGGGTCGACCGAGCCGATCAACAGGTCGGTGGTCGTGTCGTCCAGGGCCGAATGCACCTGGATCTTCTCACCACCCGGAATGCCTTCGACGGTGGTCCCCCACTCGAGCGCGATCGGGAGGCACAGACCTCCGGTGTAATCGGTGTGGTCGCCGATGAGGTTCACGCGCCCGGGGGCGAACGTGCGGATCCGACCGGATGGAGTCATGAGGTTCCTCCGGGTTCACTGGCGGGGTATCGCGCGACGGCGGCATCGACCGAATCAGCCAGACTACTGCGCCCCGGGATGGGCGTGGCGGGCGATGCGGTCATGAACAGAGGTCCTGGACCGGGCAGGTGAGGACCGATCGGTCACCCCCCTGGAGCCCTTCGATCAGGCGGCGGTACGCCCCCGCGGCGTCGGCGCCCATGGCGTCGGTGTCCCGCCAACGGATCCCGCGGTCGCGGTCCACCCCGTACAGGCCGAAACAGGGCTCATAGGAACCCCATTCGTAGTTGTCGGCCAGACACCAGTGGAAGTACGCGCCGACGGAAAGCCCGGCGTCGTGGGCGGCGACCAGTTCACGCAGGTGTGCCTGCAGATATCGGGGACGGTCCCAGCCGTCGGTGCGCGCGAAGGATCGACCGTTGCGCACACGGTTGCACAGCCCGTTCTCCACGACCCAGAGGCTCCGGTCCGGCTCGGCGAAGAGCGCCAGGTAGGTGCCGAATCGCGCCGGGTCCACCGGGTCGTCCCAGAGCTGGCGGTCGACCCCCCAGTGCCGGCCCCCGGCGCTGAGGTGACCCGGAATACGCAAATGCGACCGCACCTCGGGGTTGTAGTAGTCGGTCTGGACCTGGTCGAGCGTGCAGTCGTGTGTGGTGTCGAACACCGCGGCGACGGTGCGCGGCAGGGCTCGGTCCAGGTCCATGAATCGGTCGATGACACGGTCCAGCACTCCCACATCGCCGTTGGCCTGCTCGTACCGGTTGCGGCGCGAGGACAACCAGGTGCGCAGCTCGGTGCGGGGCACGTGGTGCGCGCGGGCCATGAGCACGTCGTTGCCGAGGCGTTCCAGGGCGTAGGTGGAGAAGGCGAACCCGTTGGTCGCCACCGCCGCGTCCGGGCGTTCGGCGTGGATCGCGTCGTACGCGAGCACGTGGGCCGCGAGCAGATGGTCCATGGCCCGGACCGCCGCACGCAGATTCCCCGTGTGTGCCGGGGGGAAGTCACCGGTGACGAAGGACTGGATGGCCAGGATGTTCCATTCGTTGATCGTGACCCAGTGGCGGACGCTCCCGGCGAGTGCTCGGGCCGCGACGGCGGCCCATTCGGCGAAGCGTTCCGGCGACTCGGCGCGCAGCCAGAAGTCCTCGCCGGCCCATTCGGGGTGGGTGAAGTGGTGCAGCGTGACGAGCGGTTCCAGTCCCCGCTCGGCACAGGCGTCGGTGATGTCGGCGTAGCGGGCCAGCGCGTCGTCGTCGATGCGGCCATCCGCCGGTTCGCACCGTGCCCATTCGATCGAGAAGCGGAAGGCATTGCAGCCGGCCGCGACGGCCCGGTCGAGGTGGGATTCGTAGTCGTTCCAGAACCTCAGCGCGTCGCCCGAGGGAACGACCCGCCCCGACGCTTCGAATCCGAACCAGTTGTTGCGGGGTTCACCGGGGCCGTTGAAACCTCCCTCGATCTGGAATCCAGCGGTTGCGACACCGAAGAGAAAGTCGTCGGGGAGGGGACGGGCTCGGGGTGCGGACGACACGGGCCGAGTCTGGCACACGCCCGGGGAAGGGTCGCGCGTCGATGAGGACCGCATCGGGTGCCACTTGACCTCGCGGTCACCGCCCGGTGAGGATGGTCCGATGCCATACGCGCACAACGGACCGGTCGAGTTGTTCTATGAACAATGGGGGCCCGACGAGGGAATGCCGCTGGTGATGATCATGGGGCTCTCGGCCCAGATGATCTCCTGGGACGATTCGCTGATGCAGTCCTTCGTCGACCACGGATTCTGCGCGGTGCGGTTCGACAACCGTGACGTGGGAAAGTCGACCTGGTTCGACGACGACGGAGTCGACATCGAGGGCCAGATCGCCAAGTTCATGGCCGGCGAGTCGCTCGACGCCCCGTATTCGATCGCCGACATGGCCGACGACACGGCTGCGGTGCTCGACGCGCTGGGGTGGGAGAGCGCGCACGTCCTGGGAGCCTCCATGGGGGGGATGATCGCCCAGGCGTTCGCGGTCCGGCATCCGACGCGCACCCGCTCGCTGGTGTCGATCATGTCCACCACGGGAGACCCGGACGTCGGCCAACCCGATGCTGCGGCAGCCGAGGCGCTCATGCAGCCCGCGGTCGAGGGGCGTGACGCCGCAATCGAGGCTTCGGTGGCAACCGGCCGCATCATCGCCTCCCCGGTGTATTTCGACGAGGCCGCCGAGCGGGACAAGGCGACCCGGGCCTATGACCGCGCCTACCACCCCGACGGTGTGATCCGGCAGTTGCTGGCGATTCTCACCCAGCCGTCGCGCACCGAGGCGCTCGGCGCCTTGGATATCCCGGCGTTGGTGATCCATGGCAGATTGGATCCGCTGGTGAACATCTCCGGTGGCTTGCGGACCCACGACGCGTTGGCCAATGCCGAGTTCGTCGAACTGGCCGAGGCCGGCCACGACATCCCCGAGGTCTACCGCGCCGATCTGGTCGACCGGATCACCGAGATGGCGCGGAAAGCCGAGCGGGCATGAGCGGGCCGCTGACGGGCACGAAGATGGTGGAGATCGCCGGGATCGGCCCGGGCCCGTTCTGCGCGATGATGCTCGCGGACCTGGGAGCCGACATCGTGCGGGTCGACCGTGCCGACAAGGTTGCCGCGGTCGACCCGGACCAGTTGTCGCTGGACCTGTTGAACCGGGGCCGCCGCTCGATCGGGGTGAACCTGAAAGACCCCGACG
>CAZEAV010000269.1:0-4656 GCA_964510215.1 uncultured Iamiaceae bacterium | reverse complement strand
GCGGTGCAGGTGAAGGAATCCCGGAATGCGGAAACCTACTTCATGAAGACGGAACACTAAGGGTGTGATGCAGGTCACGTCAACGGTTGCGGCGAAACTCGTGTCGCTCCGTGCGGAGAACGGGCGCGGTTCACGCGCCCGCGGACAGCGTCACCTCCGCGTGGAGGCGTCGGGAGGGCACCCGGCTTGTTGTATAGTGAGGCCCGCGCCAGGGCCACCTGGCGTTACGTTTGCGCTGGCTCGGCAGGGTTGCGTGGACAACGGCCAGGTAGCTCAGTTGGCACGAGCGTCCGACTGAAAATCGGAAGGTCGGCGGTTCGACCCCGCCCCTGGCCACAGGACACAGCCCCGTGACCTGCGGTTTTGTCGGTCCGGGGCGCGCTGCTGGCCGGGGGCCCACCGGCCAGCGAGTGACCCCAAATGACCCCGATCGGCCAAGAGATGTCGCACGAACTCTCGACGTCAAACGACATTCGTGGGGCAGGACCTCGGCTCTGGATACGCACCTGTCATCGGCGGGTCTTGGCGTCCAGCGCAGAAAGCACCGCATTCACAGCGACGTCGACGGGTACGTGCTCCCAGATCCGCAAGACGTTCCACCCCCGACCTCTCAGCAGGTCATTCGTTTCCAAGTCACGAGCTCGGTTCCGTGTCACCTTGTCCGCCCAGAAGCGGGCATTGGCCTTCGCCATGGTGTGATGCTCCGGGCACCCGTGCCAGAAGCACCCGTCGACGAACACCGCTACCCGGGCGCGAGGGAAGACGATGTCAGCGGTCCTCCTTATGGTCTTCTCAGGGCGTCTGTTCACGTAGTACCGAAGCCCACGAGAGTGCAAGGCTCGGCGCAGGGCCAGCTCGGGGCCGGTGTCTCGGCCACGGTTGGCCAGCATCGTCGCGCGTGCTGCGGGTGTGGAGGCCCAGGATTTCCGTTCGGCCATGCATACAACAGTAGCGGCGAGCCTGCTCGCTGGACCCCCAGGAGGAGCTAGCATGACTCACGTGACCGAGTGCCCCACCCTCATCGATCTCTTCGCGGGGTGCGGTGGGATGACCCAGGGCTTCGTCGATCAAGGCTACCTTCCCATCCAGGCCGTCGAATGGGACCTCCACGCGGCCGCAACTTATGCGGCCAACTTCGGCGAAGAGCACATGTTTTGGGGGGACATCGCAGAGTGGGGGACTGACGACATCCCCCAGGTAGACGTGGTGATCGGCGGACCACCCTGTCAGGGCTTTTCGAACTTGGGCAGCAAGGACGTGAATGATCCTCGAAACAAGCTCTGGAAGGAGTACCTCCGCGTCGTCAAGGCGGCTCGCCCTAAAGTCTTTGTTCTGGAGAACGTGCAGCGCTTCATGCAGAGTAGCGAGTTCCAACTCCTTCTCGATGAGGCCGACCACGGCATCATCTCGGAGTACACGCTCTCTCCTGGGGTCCTGTTGGCCGCAGACTACGGCGTTGCTCAGCGGCGGCCGCGAGCCATTGTCATTGGTTCGCGCATCGGCGAGATTCCCCTTCCTCCGGCGACTCACTCCAAAGGTGGCGTCAACGGCCTCGCACCATGGGAGACGGTGAGAAGCCGGATTTACGGTCTCGCGGAGCATCCCGACACCACCGAACTGCCGACGAGCACGACCCAAGTCTTCGGGCAAACGGTCAAGGGCATCTTCAAGAGCAAAGATCTTCACTTCGGCCGCCAGCCTCGGGAAATGTCGCTTGCACGGTACGACAGCGTGCCCCCGGGCGGCGGTCGCTTTGATGTTCCTGACCACCTACTCCCTCGCTGCTGGCGCGAGAAAAAGTCGGGCACCACCGATGTCATGGGGCGCATGCGGTGGGATGCCCCGTCATTAACCATCCGCACGGAGTTCTTCAAGCCCGAAAAGGGACAGTACCTTCATCCTCAGTGGGATGCGGCAGCCAGGCATCGCGTCAACCGCGTCATCACTCATCTAGAAGCTTCCCGCCTGCAAGACTTCCCTGAGCACTTTGTCTGGTGTGGGAGCAAGGTAGAGATCGCCAAGCAGATTGGAAATGCGGTACCAGTTGGGCTGGCAGCAGCCCTTGCGCGTCACCTGCGCGACCATGTCTGACCTCGCCGCTCCAGGGCACCTGACCGAGGGGCCAACCGGTGTGGGACAGTCCCATGGTGGATCCGGACTTTTTGCCAGGGTTGGATGAGACTGAAGCAGATGCCATCGCTTCCCTCGACGAGGAGAAGTTTCCGCTCCGTCGTCGTCATCGGGTAACACCGAGGAAGCCGACAAGAACCGGTCGCCCGTCGGAACAGCTAGGGCCAACATGGTCAGGCACCCAGGAAAGACCGCCCACCCGTGCCGAGGATCCGAGTCTTTGGGCGGTCCATGCGGCGATCCTCTCGCTGGACCCTACCGGAGCCCGGACCGCCTATGCCATTCGCGAGTCCTTCGATCAGGCATACGATGGCCAGAGAACCGGCAGGTGGGACTACTCCCAGCTGATGAAGACAGAAAAGACACACATCGGAACTCTTGTTGAGATCTGGCTCCAGCGCGAGTTGAAGCTGGACGACGGCGATTACCTCGACTATTGCGTCGCTGGCATCGAAGTGGATGCGAAGTGGTCGCGTAACCTCTACGGCTGGGAGCTGCCCTTGGAGATGTATACGACGACAGAACAGATCGCGCTTCTCCTCTGGGGCAACGAGTACACCCGGCGCTGGGCGGCCGGCTTGCTTCGCATCACTGACAACCTTCTGAAGCCGCCAGGTAAGCAGCGGGACAAGAAGCGCCAATTGAACGATCGAGGGAGGGACCGGATCTTGTGGCTCTACCAAGGCAAGCCGATGATTCCCAACACTCTCCTTCACCTGCCCGGCGACCTGGCCTGGAGAGTGGCCCAGCAGAAAAGCGGCCAAGCCGCGGTGAATATGCTCTTTCGCGAGGCACAGGGAGTGCTGATCAACCGAGCGTCCATCGACGCTGCTGGGCAGCAAGTCGACCCGCAGAAAAGGGTGCGGGACGCGAGGACGAACCTAGCTAGCGAGGGAATCGTCGTCTTCGGTCACTACGCGCCCCATCCCGATATGGCGGAGACTCTAGGCCTGCCTCGCCCGACTCTGGGCCGCTTCGTGAGCACCCGCGTCTCGCCCTGGCTCCCCGAGGATGCTGAATCATCCGTGACAATTGATGGGAATCGCTGGCGTCGTTCCCGTCAGGACGACCCCGTGATCTGGGCACCCACTTTGCCCAAGCAAGGCAAGGAACCATCCGTGTGATTTACTGCACGGCTACGGAACCGCTCGGAGGTCGACCCGCTTCTCTGAATGGCCGTTTCCTTGTCTCGAGCGATTAATTGGTTGACAGTATTGGGTTTGGCGATCGGTCCAGCGCGACTCCTTGTTCATGCACCGTCAGGAGCGCGGGCCGGGCCAGCCGTCGCAATACCCGCGCAGCATGCCAGAAATCGCCGGGGGAACTCGTCACGATGTTGTAATGACGCCGTTTGGTTGTCGGCACGGTTGTCGTTTTTGCTTTGGGCGTATGACGGGACTGCGGTATATTCCGTTGTCGGTGGTCGAAGAAGACCTAAGTCGCCGGAAAAGTGGCGACCTTGACGTCGGCGATGCGATTGCGCCCAGTGTTTCGCGATGGCGGGAACATGGACCCGTTCTTGCTTCCAGTGGGAAGCGATTCTCTTGGGAGTTGCGGGTTGGCGATACGACCACCGAGCGCCTGCAACTCCTTCACGAATGTGGTGCAGTCAGGGTGCGGCTGGGTATTGAGTCAGCCATTTCTGGGGCACTGAGTGCGATGGGCAAGCGACATACCGACGAGCAGGCGCGAGAGGCGGTGGCACGTGCCCACTTATCGGGCTCTTCGTACCTGCGGTGGGGTCATGGCTCGGGATGTTGAGACCGGCGGCGATCAGGAGCATGCGTAGTCGGTAGTTAGCTCGGTTGCGGAAGCCCCTGGCGATGCGGCGGTGGAGTTCGATCGATCCGTTGATGGCCACGGTTCCACAGTTGTTGGCGCCGCCGGTGTCGAAGTAGGACAAGAACGCGGCCTTCCACTGCCTCAGGGTGCGACCCAGGCGGGCGATCTCGGGGATCGGGCAGCTCGGGAAGGCGGCGACGATCTGCTCGGCGATCCGCTGTCCGTCGCCGGGCTGGTGCTGGTGGTAGGCCGAACAGGCGTTGCGCGCATTGGTAGGCGATGTCGACCTCGTCGTGGCGTTCGTCGGCAGCGTATGATACTGCGAGGCGGGCGCGTTGCCGGTCTGTGAGGTTCTCTGCTCCCGCGCGCAGGGTGTTGCGGATCCGGTAGAGCGGTCGCCCTTGCGGCCGCGATGTCCGGTGGTGTCCTGCTGCACCCGACGGCGCACGTCGTCGACGGCTTGGGTGCCGAGCTTGACGACGAGGAAGGCATCCAGCACCGCGACCGCGTCTTGCAGCTGGTCGTCGATGGCGTTCTTGTACCCGTGGAAGGGATCCAGCGTGGCCACCTCGACTCGCTGGCGGAGCGTCTCGCCGCGTTCGGTCAGCCAGTCGGCATTGACCGCCCTGCGAGCCTGTCAAGGTTTTGTGTAAGTGGCGTGGTCATGGTGGGTCAGAGGTGGGGGTGGGTGCGGTCGGGGTAGATCAGGGCGAGTTCGCCGAGGGCGGCTTTCCAGCCTTGGAT
>CAZEAV010000268.1:0-4658 GCA_964510215.1 uncultured Iamiaceae bacterium | reverse complement strand
CGATCGAGCAGGGCAAGTTGTGGATGCTGCAGACCCGGGTGGGCAAGCGCACCGGCCGGGCCGCGCTCAAGATGGCCGTGGACATGACCCGCGACAAACGGATCGGTCTCACCCACGCCGAAGCGGTCCAGCGAATCACCGCGGATCATCTCGATCAGGTGCTCCACCCCCAGTTCGGCGGGACCAAGGTGGATGTGCTCACCAAAGGCCTGGCGGCATCACCCGGGGCCGCCGTCGGCAAGGCGATCTTCGATGCGGACCGGGCGGTCGCGGTAGCTGCCAGAGGCGACCGGGTCGTGCTGGTGCGGAACGAGACCTCGCCCGACGACGTGCACGGCATGCAGGCGTCCCAGGGGGTGCTCACCGCGCGCGGCGGGCTGGTCTCCCATGCCGCGGTCGTGGCCCGGGGCTGGGGGATTCCCGCCGTGGTCGGCGCCGAGGCGATCCACATCGACGGTGACAAGGCGGTGGTGGGCGAGGCCACGATCGCCGAGGGCGACCTGATCTCGATCAACGGCTCCACCGGCGAGATCGTCGTCGGCGAGGTCGAGCTCGTCGCGGCGCAACCTCCGGCCGAGTTCGACACGATTCTCAAATGGGCAGACACGATCCGCAGGGGCAAGCTCGCCGTTCGGGCCAACGCCGACAACGGCGAGGACGCCGCGGTCGCCCGTTCCTACGGCGCCCAGGGGATCGGGCTGTGCCGCACCGAGCACATGTTCCTGGCCGAGGACCGACTGCCGGTGGTCCGGCGCATGATCCTGGCCGACACCCCGGCGGCCGAGGCGAAAGCGCTCGAGGAGCTGCACGACGTGCAGAAGCAGGACTTCGCCGCGATCCTCGAGGCGATGGACGGACTGCCCGTCACCGTGCGCCTGCTCGATCCGCCCCTGCACGAGTTCCTGCCGGACCTCGGGGCGCTCGAGGTGAAAGCGGCGACCAAGGGCCTGTCGAAGCGGGAGACCAAGCTGTTGGACGCTGCCCGGTCCTGGCACGAGTTCAATCCGATGCTGGGTGTGCGCGGCGTGCGCCTCGGCGTGCTCAAACCGGGTCTGTACGCGATGCAGGTCCGGGCGCTGGTGGAAGCCGCGCTCGACCGGCTCGACGCCGGTGGCAAGCCCATCGTCGAGGTGATGATCCCCCTCACCGTGTCCCGGCCCGAATTGGCCGAGGCCCGGGGCTGGGTCACCGACGCGATTGCCGAGGCCACCCAGGGACGGCGGCGCAAGCCGAAGATCCTCATCGGTACGATGATCGAGACACCCCGTGCCGCGCTGTGCGCGCAACAGATCGCCGCCGAGGCCGACTTCTTCAGCTTCGGCACGAACGACCTGACCCAGATGACCTTCGGGTTCAGTCGGGACGACATCGAGGGCCGCATCATGAAGACCTACCTCAGCCAGGGCCTGCTGAAGCGGAACCCATTCGAGACCGTCGATGCCGACGGCGTCGGCGAACTCGTGCGGATCGGGGCGAAGCGGGGCCGCAAGGCCTCCGACAAACTCAAGCTGGGCGTGTGCGGTGAACACGGCGGCGACCCCGAGTCGATCCGCGTGTTCCACGATGCCGGACTCGATTACGTGTCGTGTTCGCCCTACCGGGTGCCGATCGCCCGACTGGCAGCCGCCCAGGCCGTCCTGGGTGGGTGACTCCGGCCTCGCGGTGGCACCTGCCATGATCTGAGCCATGGGGATCGTCGCCGAGGACATCGCCAGAGTGAGGGAGACAACCGACCTGGTCGCGCTCGTCAGTCGGCACCTCGCCTTGAAGCGCGTGGGGTCGTCGTGGATGGGCCTGTGCCCGTTCCACGGTGAGAAGAGCCCGAGTTTCTCGGTGTCGGCCGAAAAGGGCTTCTTCCACTGCTTCGGATGTGGCAAGAGCGGCGATGCGATCACCTTCGCCATGGAGGTCGAACAGCTCGATTTCGTCGCCGCGGTCGAGTCGCTGGCGGCCACCGCGGGCATCACGCTGCATTACGACGAGCGGGCCCAGAGCGAAAGTCGCCGGGAACGCAGCCGTCTCGTCGAAGCGATGGGCGATGCGGTGGCGTGGTATCACCAGCGACTGCTGTCCTCGCCGGACGCCGGCCCGGCGCGCTCGTATCTTCGGAGTCGGGGACTGAACGGTGACGTCGTCCGCGATTTCCGCATCGGCTACGCCCCCGATGCCTGGGATGCGTTGGCCCGCGCACTGTCCCGACACGGCACGGCACTCGAGCGGGCCGGACTGGTGTTCGTGAACCGGCGGGGGCGCAGACAGGACTTTTTCCGGAATCGTCTGCTGTTCCCCATCTTCGACACCCAGGGTGATCCGGTGTCTTTCGGCGGGCGTGTGCTGCCCGGTGCGGAGGGCGCCAAGTACCGCAACACGTCCGAGACGCCGCTGTATCACAAGTCCCGGATCCTCTACGGGCTGAACTGGGCGAAATCGGCCATCGTGGCCACCGACGAGGTGATCATCTGCGAGGGCTACACCGATGTCATCGGGTTCGCGTCCTGCGGCCTGAAACACGCGGTGGCGACCTGTGGAACAGCATTGACCGAGGACCACGTCAAGACACTCCGCAAGTTCGCCCGCGGCATGGTTCTCGCCTTCGACCCGGACGCGGCAGGCAAAGCGGCGGCCGATCGGGTCTATGGGTGGGAGCGCACCCACGACATCGACGTGTCCGTCGCCGAACTGCCCGAAGGATCGGATCCGGCGGACCTCGCGCGGCGCGACCCCCAGGCGTTGCGTGACGCGGTGGCGACGGCCCGACCGTTCCTCGCGTACCGGGTCGAGCGGGTGCTGGCCGGGGCAGACCTGGCCACCGCGGAGAGCCGCGCCCGCGCAGCGGAGCGCGCGCTCGCCGTCATCGCCGAACATCCCAGCGACCTGGTCCGTGACCCCTATGTGATGCAGGTCGCCGACCGCTGCCGGGTCGACTCGGACCGGTTGCGCGCCCGACTGGAACGTGGGGGCTTCGCGGCCCCCGGACCACGCGGCCGGGAAATGGATACCGCGCCGCAGCCGGGGGAGCGTCGTCGGAGTGCGCCGCGCCGCGTCCGCAGCGTGGAGGCCGAGACGTTGCGCATGGTCGTGCACCGTGGGGACGAGATGGCAGCGCTGATCGACGGGGCGCTGTTCGAGGACCCCATGCACCGCGAGGTGTTCGGCGCGCTCGTCGACGCCGATTTCGACGCCCACCGCGCGGCCGAGCGACTGGGGCCCGACGGCGCCGAGCTGTTGGCCGCGCTGGCCGTCGAGCCGAGCGATGCGGAGACCCTGGACGTCGCCGCGCGATTCGTGGACGAATCGGGCCGCGCCGCCCTGGCCGAACTGGAACGCGACGCACGCCAGTCCGACGATCCGCTCGGTTTCGCCCCGGCCATCGGCTGGCTGAAGTTACAACTGGAACAGCTCCGCACGGACCCGAACCCGGTCCTCGTCGAAAGTGACGAGTTGGTACGCTGGATCGGTCGCCAGGAAGCCGGTCGAGAGCAGCCGGAGGCCTCGGCGTGACAGGCATTCCCGATCGTGCGGAACCGTCCGCGCCGGGAGGGGTTGAGACAGATTCGATGACGGCGCCGACACAGTCAGGATCATCATCTCTCAACGACCGCGGCGCCCTCGATCAGACCGACGCCGGCGACGAGGGTGGCGTCGCTCCACGCCCGGATCTTCTCCGCGGGCCCGACGCACTCGCCGTGCCGGCGGAACTCGACGAGATCGGTGTCCGACGACAGCGCCGGCAGCACCAGGGCGACGCGGCAGCTCGCCAGGCGCGGGGGTCCGGGTCGATGGACTCGGTGCGCGCGTATCTGGCCGAGATCGGTCGGGTGCCGCTGTTGAACCCGGCGGAGGAGGTTGCGGTGGCCAAACGGATCGAGGCGGGATCCCAGGCCGCGGAGTACCTCGCCGACACCGAGGCCGCCGGCACGACCGCCTCGGTGTCCTCCTCGGAACGTCGACGGATGGAGCGACTCGCTCGTGACGGCGAGCGGGCGAAGGAAGAGCTGATACAGGCGAACCTGCGCCTGGTCGTCTCGATCGCCAAGCGGTATGCGAACCGCGGCATGTCGCTGCTCGATCTCGTTCAGGAGGGGAACTTCGGACTGATGCGTGCGGTCGAGAAGTTCGACTACACCAAGGGTTTCAAGTTCTCCACGTACGCTACCTGGTGGATCCGCCAGGCCATCACCCGGGCGATCGCGGATCAGTCGCGCACGATCCGGATCCCGGTCCACATGATGGAGTCGATCGGCCGGGTGTCCCGGGCGCAACGGTCGCTGCTCACCGAGTTGGAGCGGGAGCCGACCTCCGAGGAGATCGCCGCGCGGGTGGAGATGACCCCGGAACGGGTACGTGAGGTGCTCCGTATATCGCAGGACCCGCTGTCGCTCGATTCGACCATCGGCGACGGCGAGGATGCCTTCCTGTCCGACTTCATCCAGGACGCCGCCGCAGAAGCCCCCGAGGACACCGCAGCCCGCCGGATGTTGAACGACGCGATGGAGCAGGTTCTGAGTCAGCTCACCGAACGGGAACGAAAGGTCGTGCGCATGCGGTTCGGTCTGGACACCAACGGCGCGCCACTCACGCTCGAGGAGGTGGGACGCCATTTCGGCGTGACCCGGGAACGGATCCGTCAGATCGAGTCCAAGACGCTGGCAAAGTTG
>CAZEAV010000267.1:0-4659 GCA_964510215.1 uncultured Iamiaceae bacterium | reverse complement strand
GGCCGGAACCCCTCGAGGACCGCCGCGTCGACCGGGAGCCGGCAACGCCGGAGGTCCGGGAACGACACCGTCCGCGGTCCGGTCGCGCCGGGAATGCCGCAACCGACGCCGACGACTGCCACCACCAGAAACGGTACCGCAAGCCGGGACAGGTGCACATGGGGCTGGATACCCCGAGGCGCGGGATGTCAAACCCGATCCTCAGGCGGTCCGGGTGCCATACCCGGTGCGCGCCAACTCTTCGTGGTCGTCCAGCCGTGATCGCAACTGCAGCATCGACTTCGTGTGGATCTGGCAGACCCGACTCTCGGTCACCCCGATGACCTCACCGATCTGTGCGAGGGTGAGCCCTTCGAAGTAGTACAGACCGAGAACGGTCCGCTCACGATCGGGCAGGCCCAGCAGCGCGGCGCGCAGCCGTTCGCGCTGTTCGGCCACCTCGAAGATCTCCGACGGACCGTCGGCGTCGTCAGCCACGGTGTCACCCAGGGTCACCGAATCGCCGGTGTCACCGCTCAAGGAGAGCAGATCATCGAGTGAGGCGACACCGGTCATCGAGATCTGTCCGAGCAGTCGGTGCAACTGCGTCACCGATATCGAGAGTTGCTGGGCCAACTCGTCGTCGGTGGGCGAGCGATGCAGCGTGGCCTCCAGGTGCGCGATGGCGTCTTCGATGCGACGGGACTTGGTTCGCACCGATCGCGGTACCCAGTCCATCGAACGCAGCTCGTCCATCATCGATCCCCGGATCCGGGTGATGGCGTAGGTCTCGAATCGGAATCCGCGTTCGGGATCGAACTTCTCGATCGCATCGATCAGCCCGAACATGCCATAGGACACCAGATCCGCCTGGTCGACGTTGCGTGGGAGGCCCACCGCGACCCGCCCGGCGACGTACTTCACCAGCGGCGCGTACTGCAGGATGAGCTGGTCCCGCAACCCGCGGCTGCCCACGGCCTTGTAGCGCTTCCAAAGCGCATCGATATCGTCTCGCGAGGCGTCGATCACATCTGTGGAGCCCTTACGCGCGGGGGTGTGTCGCATCCAGAACCGACCGGAGCCGGTCTTTGGTCACATGAGTGTATCCCTGTGTCGTTGACAGGTCGGCGTGACCGAGCAGTTCCTGAACCGCGCGCAGGTCCGCGCCCCCCTCCAGAAGGTGCGTCGCGAACGTGTGACGCAGCTCGTGCGGGTGCATAGGGCGAGGAGACCGTCGGTCGACGATTCGACGCAGGTCGCGTGGCGTGAGGGGTCGGCCGCGGCGATTCACGAAAAGCGGGTCCCGAGAGCTTCGGCCCACCTGCGACGCGCCCTTCGGGGCTCGAGCCACCAGAACGTCCCGATGGCCATCGCGCCACTCGGCCAGTGCGTCACGCGCCGGCTCGTCCACGGGAACATGGCGTTGTTTGGAACCTTTGCCCCGCACCAGCAGACGCCGATCGCCGTCGGAGAAATCACCGAGTTCGATGCCGCACAGCTCTGCCGCCCGCAGGCCGCTGCCATAGAGCAGCTCGAGGATGCAGGTGTCCCGGATCGCGGTTGCCGCCGAAACCGCGTCGTCTGCACCGGCGTCGTCGTCGGGAGCCATGAGGGCGGCGATCTCCACCTCGGAGAGCACCCGGGGCGGCCGCCGCACGCCCGCCGGCGCGCGCAGCCCTCTGGTCGGATCGTCCGTGACCTCGCCCGTGCGGACCGACCAGGCGAAGTACCGCCGTAGGGTCGTCGCTTTCCGCGAGAGCGAACTCGCGGCGTACCCGGACCGCGTCAGGTCTGCCAGATACCGTCGGAGCACCTTGCGATCCACCTGCGACGGCGAGGACAGGCCTGCCCGGCGACACCAGGTCACGAATCCGTCCATGTCGGCCGCATAGGCCTTTCTGGTTGCGGGAGCGAGCGAGGTCAGCGACGCGACGAACGGGTCGGCTCGCCAGGCGTCCTCGGACATGAAACGAGGCTACCCCCGACGTTCGTACCACCCCCCGGATCGACTCAGCGCACCCTGCGCCTCCATGCGCGCCGTCACCACGACCAGCTCGTCGAACCCGAGCTCGGCACGCTCCGCCAGCTCATCGAGGGTGGCCGGTCCCGCGGCGAGTGCTCCGAGGACGGCCACCTCCTGTCGATCCAGCGTCCCGGGCGAAGCGTCGCTGCCCGGCTCTGGCGGGGCGACCCCGAGGCTCTCGAGCAACTCGGACGGGCACAGAGCCGGCGCCGCGCCGTCGGCCAGAAGACGATTGGTACCCGCCGAAGCCGGTGAGGTCACCGGTCCGGGTACCGCGTGCACACCCACGCCCCGGGCGATGGCTTCGTCGACGGTGTAGAGCGACCCCCCACGCTCGGGTGACTCGACCACGACCACCGCACGGGACAACGCTGCGATGAGGCGATTGCGGGCCGGGAACCGCCAGGGTTCCGCGGGAGCCCCGGGAGGTGCTTCGCTGAAGATCACCCCTCGAGCCGCCACCGACCGCCACAGCGACCGGTTCGCCGTCGGATAGACGACGTCCAGGCCCGAGCCCACCACCGCGATCGGGGGCGCGGCGGTGCCGGGCGCGCCCAGCGTCCCCGCGTGGGCGGCCGCATCCACACCCAGAGCCAGGCCGGAGACGACCGACACCCCCGCATCGGCCAGCTCCCGGCCGAAACGCCGGGCCACGTCGTGCCCGTAACGGGTGCAGTGACGGGTGCCCACGATCGCCACCGCATCACTGCGGAGGCACGCGGGATCACCCAGTGCCCACAACACCACCGGTGGCTCGATGTCGTCGCGGAACGCGGCCGGATACTCCGGGTCGCCGGGATCCAGATACCGAATCCCGAGGTCACGTTGACGCCGCTCAAGCTCCTCGGGCTCGATGGCGGCCGACGCCTTCCGCCACTGCTCCCCCAGCCCGGCTGCCTTCGCTCCCAGACGATGAGAAACAAGCGGATCATCGGCGATCGTGCCCGCACGCAGCCGCGCCCAGACCTGGCCCGGCGGGCCGGACTCCAACAGGAGCCGGAGTCGTGCCGGCCCCACGCCGGGGAGCGATGCGATCGCGGTGAGGTGTCCGAGTTCTGACGCACTCATGCCGCCGCCTCCCGCGGCAGCGGATCGGACCGCAGGGCCAACGCCATGCCGATGTGCTCGGCGTTCAAGGGGCCATCCTCTGCCTGTAGATCGGCGATCGTCAGCGCCAGCCGACGAACCCGGGTGAGGCCCCGCGCCGTCAGCGATCCCAGACGCAGCGCCGTGTCGAGAAGGTTCCGCGCACCGTCGGTCAGCGGCGTCACCTGCTCGAGTCGTGCGTCGGTGAGCCGGCTGTTGGTTTGCACGCCCCGGCTCTTCGCCCGGTCGCGGGCGGCCGCGACCCGACCGGCCACGACCGCCGTCGACTCCCCCGGCTCACCTCCCAGCAGCCGCCCGGTGTCGGGTCGCATGACATCCACGCGAAGATCGAACCGGTCCAGCAGCGGTCCGGACAGGCGGCGTCGGTAGCGGGCCCGTTCCCGCTCGCTGCAGCGACAGTGGCCGGGACGGCTCGCCTCACCGCACGGGCAGGGATTCATCGCCGCCACGACCAGTACGTGGGCGGGTAGCACCACCGAAGCCGCGGCCCGCGACACCCGGATCGAACCCTGTTCCAGCGGTTGGCGCAGGGCATCCAGCACGTGCGGCGCGAATTCGCCGAGTTCGTCCAAGAAGAGCACGCCGTGACTCGCACACGAGACCTCCCCCGGACGCAACGTCGGCGCTCCACCGCCGATGAGCGCCACCATCGTGGTGCTGTGGTGCGGGTCGCGGAACGGCGCCTCCGCGACGAGCTGGTGCGAAGGGATCTTCAATCCGGCCGCGGAATGCACCTTCGTGACTTCCAGGGACTCGGCTCGGCTCAACTCGGGCAGCAGCCCGGGCAGCCGACGTGCCAACATCGTCTTCCCGGCACCGGGTGGACCCACCATGAGGAGGTGATGCCCGCCGGCCGCGGCGATCTCCAGCGCCCGGCGGGCCGCCGGTTGGCCGCGTACGTCGGCGAGATCGGGAACACCGCCTCCCGGTTCGGGATCCGATTCGGGCGGCATCGGCGGCCAGGGCGCCACACCACCCAGGGCCTCCACCGCCTCGCGCAGCGTCGACACGGCGCGCACCCGGGCGTCGGTCACCAGCGCGGCGACCCGGGCGACCTCACGACAGACCACGACGTCGTCGGATTCGAGCGCGTCGACGAGGGGAACCATGCCGGGCACCCCCCGCACCGTTCCGTCCAGGCCGAGTTCGCCCACAGCCGCCAGATCGCTCAGACACCCCGGCTCGAGTTGTCCGTCCGCCACCAACAGCGCGAGAGCGATCGCGAGGTCCAGTCCCGAACCCACCTTTCGGACCCCGGATGGGGCGAGATTGACCGTCACCCGCTGTTGGGGCCATTTCAGTCCGCTGGAGAGCAGTGCGGCCCGCACGCGGTCCCGCGCCTCGCGACACGCGGTGTCCGGCAATCCGACGATCGAGAATCCGGGCAGCCCCGGCGACACGTGGGCTTCCACGGTGACCGGCTGACCTTCCACGCCGAGCACGGTGGCCGACGAGATGGTGGCAAGCATTTGCGACCTCGCTTCCTGCGCGTCCCCCGTAGAACGCGAAATGCAGTGGCAGTTCCTTGGTCGGCTTGTCGCCGTCGACAG
>CAZEAV010000266.1:0-4698 GCA_964510215.1 uncultured Iamiaceae bacterium | reverse complement strand
CGCTCCCCCGCCTTGTCGTGGGCCACCAGGTTGCGCACCGAGTCACACTCGGGGGTCGCGTACTCGGGATGGGAGCCCACGTCCAGGTACAACCGGGCGCCGTTCGCCAGGAACACGTTCGAGGAACGGCCCCAGGAGACCACCCGACGGAACAGATAGCGCGCCACTTCGTCCGGGGAGAGGCGGCGTTGGCCGTTCAGGGTGCAGGTCACGCCGTATTCGTTCTCGATGCCGTAGATCCGGCGCTGCATGCTGCGCACGTTATCTCCGAGACTTCGGAGTCCGCGGTGATGCTCAGGTCCCGCTGTCGGAGTCCCCGGCTGCGTCGTCGCCGTCGGAGGTGTCCGAACGCGGCGTGGGAATGTCGGTGGTGGCGAGTACGTCGGCGACCCGGCCGGCATCCCAACGGTCGAACGAGCGCCGTCGACCATTGCGCGCGAGGGCCGCGACCTCCAATCCGGACGCACCGAGCTGGTCACCGTCCCCCGACAGGGCCGCGACCGCGGTCGCCAGGCCACCGGCGAGATCCAGGCCCGCGTGCCAGACCAACCCGAGCCGCTCCGACACCGCGGTGGCGTCGCCACCGAGCGCGCACCAGTTCGACTCGTCCATCATCGTGCCGTCGTAGAGGATGTGGAACAGCCGGTCGTCGGTGGGCGTCGTCCCGACCTCGGCGACCAACAACTCGACCTCCATCGGCTTCATCTCGTGGGTGAACACCTGACCCAGCAACTGGGCGTACTGGTTCGCGAGGCTTCGGGCTTCCACGTCGGAACGACTGAACTCGAAGCCCTTCAGGTCGGCGTGGCGGATGCCGGCGACCCGGAGTTGGTCGAATTCGTTGAACTTGCCGACCCCGCCGAACGCGATGCGATCGTAGATCTCGTTGATCTTGTGCAGGGTCGAGGACGGATTCTCCGCGCAGAGCAGGATCCCGTCGTCGGTACCGAGCGCCACCAGGGAACGACCCCGGGCGATCCCTTTGCGGGCATAGTCCGCCCGGTCGGCCATGACCTGCTCCGGGGAGACGTAGTAGGGCATGTTCACGGTCAGGAATCCTCTCCGACACCCTCGCCGTGGTGGAGGGCGTAATTGTCACGCAGCCGCTGCACCCGGTCGCGCAACTCCGGATCGCCGACCCGCCGGAACCCCTGTGCGTCGACGTGCGCCACGATCGGGAAGATACCGCGCAGCAGATCCGGGCCCCCGGTCGCCGAGTCGGCATCGGCTGCGGTGACCAGGGCACGCAGTGCCAGGTCGACCGCCTCGTCGGACTCCAGCGTCGGCGACCAACCCAGCTGCAGCACGGTCGAGGCCTGCATGCTGCCCGACCCGGTGACCATGACCTCGTGCTCTTCGTAACGGCCCCCGGTGACGTCGTACTGGAAAAGGCGGCCGTGCCCCACGTCGCGATCGAATCCGGCGAAGATCGGCACCACCGCCAGGCCCTGCATCGCGGCGGGAAGGTGGTTCCGGACCATCCGGCCGAGCTGGTTCGCCTTCCCCACCAGGCTGAGCGAGGCGCCCTCGACCTTTTCGTAATGTTCCAGTTGGAGCTGGAACAGCCGCACCATCTCCACCGCCGGCCCGGCCGCGCCGGCAATGCCGACCACGGAGTAGGAGTCCGCGGCGAACACCTTCTCGATGTGGGTGTGGCTGATGAAGTTGCCCGATGTCGCCCGCCGGTCCCCGGCCATCAGCACGCCGCCGGCATACCGCAACGCCACCACGGTGGTGCCGTGGGGAATCCCCTCGCGTGCTTCGGCCGCGACGGTCGCGACCGGTGGCTCGAGCCCGAGCCGTGTGATGAGCGCCTGGAAGTCCGGCCCGGGATCGTCGTTCGGAGAATACAGCGGAAGAGTCACGGACGGGAGAGGATAGTGCCTACTCCCCACCCTTCTGGACGTAGGACTTCACGAATTCCTCGGCGTTCTCCTCCAACACATCGTCGATGTCATCCAAGAGGTCGTCCAATTCGGACTTGATCTTCTCACCGGATTCCGAACGGGCCGGCGTTTCGACCGGCTGTTCGGCGTCGCTCCGATTCGATGAGTGGTGTCTGACTTCTCGTTCGGCCATCGCTGGTCTCCGTTGCTAGGGGTCCCACCGTGAATCCGGCGGGGCCTCTCGGTCGACCCCAACCTATCGACATCCCGGCCCTCCGCGCGCTCATTTGCCTGCGGGCCGGTCCGCTCCCGGGTGCCTCAGGCGGTCAGTCCGGCAACGAGGTCCGCTGCCGAAGCGCTGGCGTCCACGAGATCACCGAGCTGATCCCGGGTACCCCGGCCGGGTTCCATCATCGGTACGCGCCGCAGTGGCGGCGTCCCGACGTCGAAGACCATCGAATCCCAATTCGCCGCCACCACGGCGTCGGGGTACTTGGACAGACAGGTGCCGCGGAACCACGCACGGGTGTCGACGGGTGGATGGTCGATCGCGTGGTGCACCTCGGCATCGGTGGTGACGCGCACCAGGCCGGCCCGGTCGGCCAAGGAACGATCCGGCCGGACGTCGTGGTACTGCAGGGCGATCGCCCGGACCCGCTCGTCGGACCATCCCACGCCGTGACGCTCGCGGTATGCGGCGCAGATCCGGTACTTGGCGATCCAGTCGAGCCGGTCGGCCAGTGTCATCGGGTCGGCTTCGAGTCCTTCCAGGACGTCCCGCCAGTGCCCGAGCACCAATTCCGCCACGGCGTCACCACCCACACAACCTGCCCCACCGGCGGCGACGTAACGCTCGGCCGCATCCAGCAACTGGAATTGCACCGCCAGGGCGGTGGTGGAGCTCCCGTCGGTGAGGGCGAGCGGCCGATCGAGGTCCACGTCCAGTGAGACGGCCCGCATCGCGGCGACCGGCGCCCCGAAGTGGATGTCGGGCAGCGCCACCGAGTCCTCGACCATCGCCAGCACGAGCGCGGTGGTACCCACCTTCAACAAGGTGGCGACTTCCGAGCAGTTGGCGTCGCCGCAGATGACGTGCAGCCGACGGTACTTCGCCGGATCGGCGTGGGGTTCGTCCCGGGTGTTCACGATCGGCCGCTTCAACGTCGTCTCCAGGCCCACCTCGGCTTCGAAGAAGTCGGCGCGCTGGGTGATCTGGTATCCGGCGTCCACGCCGGGCACCTCGCTCCCGATCTTGCCTGATCCGGTGTAGATCTGGCGGGTGACGAAGTGCGCGGTCGCGTGATCGACGATCCGGTAGAAGGGCAGCGCGCGGGCGACGAGGTAGTTCTCGTGACAGCCGTAGGAGTTCCCTTTGCCATCCGAGTTGTTCTTGTAGATCACGATTTCTTCGCCCGGGGGCAGGATCCGGCGTGTCGCCGCCATCGCGTCCCGCATGACCGCCAGCGCCGCGGCATCCCACACGACCACGGAACGGGCATCGAAACATTCGGGGGTGGACAGCTCCGGATGGGCATGATCGACGTAGAAGCGGGCGCCGTTCGTCAAGACCGTGTTCACGAGCTGGGTCTCGACCTCGGGCGGGCGTGCGTCCGCCGGCGCGGTGTCCCGGGCATCATGCCCCGGGGTCTCGCTCACGAAATCCCAGCCGACCCGGCCTTCCGGCGCGCCGGGGGAGGAGTCGGGTTCACGGTGGTCCAGGTAGGCGTTGATGAGCAGCGACGACGCCGCGATCGGATTCGGATCGGCCACACCCCGATGCACGATTCCGAACTCGGTCTCCAGACCGAGGAACTTGTGCACAGCCACGACCGGGCACCCTACCGGGGCGCGACCTCAGAGGTACTGCCCCGTCGCGACCCGTTCGATCGAGCGACCGCCGTCGACCTTGGAGTCGGCGTCGCGGGTGACCAACGTACGCACATACACGATCCGCTCACCCTTCTTGCCCGAGATCTTCGCCCAGTCATCCGGATTCGTGGTGTTCGGCAGGTCCTCGTGTTCGGAGTACTCCTGGTGGATCGATTCGATCAGGTCGTCGGTTCGCATGCCGCGGGTTCCACCCGAGATCACCCGCTTGATCGCCAACTTCTTGGCACGGCGAACGATGTTCTCGATCATCGCTCCCGAGGCGAAGTCCTTGAAGTACATCACCTCCTTGTCGCCGTTCGCGTAGGTGACCTCCAGGAACCGGTTCGCTTCATCGGTCCGGTACATCTCGGCGACGGTGTCGGTGATCATCGCCGCGATCGCCCGCTCGGGATCGCCTTGGCCGGTGTCGGCGACGAAATCGGCATCCAAGGGCAGATCGGCGCTCAGATACCGGGCGAAGATCTGGGCGGCGGCCTCCGCGTCGGGTCGCTCGATCTTGATCTTCACATCCAGGCGTCCCGGGCGCAGGATCGCCGGGTCAATGAGGTCCTCCCGGTTCGATGCGCCGATGACGATCACGTTCCGCAGGGCCTCCACCCCGTCGATCTCGGCTAGCAGCTGTGGCACGATCGTGGACTCCATGTCCGAGGAGATCCCCGTGCCCCGGGTGCGGAACATCGAGTCCATCTCGTCGAAGAAGACGATGACCGGCCACCCTTCCTCGGACTTCTCCCGAGCCCGCTGGAACACCAGGCGGATCTGGCGTTCGGTCTCCCCCACGTACTTGTTCAACAGCTCCGGGCCCTTGATGTTCAGGAAGTAGCTCCGGGCCTGCTCGTCGCCGGAGACCTCGGCGACCTTCTTCGCCAGTGACTTCGCGACCGCCTTGGCGATGAGCGTCTTGCCACAGCCCGGCGGGCCG
>CAZEAV010000265.1:0-4702 GCA_964510215.1 uncultured Iamiaceae bacterium | reverse complement strand
CGCGTCGTCGGGGTCGGCGCCACCCCCGACCGGGCCGTTCGGCCCGGCGGGTGGGGTGGCGATCGGGCGGACCTCGAAGTGCCGCGCGTCCCGGATGCGCATGGCGACACCCGGTGGCGGCTGCTCGCCGGCGAGCGACGCACGGGCGGTCGCCGCGACGTCGGGGTCGGGGTGATCCGCGAGGCGCTGGATCAGCTCCCGGTCGACCGACGGGTTGGCGGCGAGGATCGCCAGCGTGAGCGGGTCGTCGGTGCCCGAGAGCGCCACGGCGTGCCGCGCCCCGTGCGGCGTCGCCGCCAACGAGCGCCACACGACGGGGGCAGGTTCGCGGTCGGCGTCGGCGAACCGCGCGACGGTGCCGGTGTCCAGATCGTCCCGGGAAGCCACCTGGGCACGTACCTGGTCGTCCGGATCGTCGACGAGCCGACGCACCACACCGGCCGGGAGCTTGTCCAGGGCCGCCAGGGCCCGTCGGCGTCGGGGATCGACCTCGGACAGCAGCAGGTCGAGGCAGTCGCCACAGATGGGAAGGCCGGCCGTGGTCGCCTTGTTGCAGCGTTGTCCGTCGGTGACGGTGATGCAACCGTCGTGTTCGGGAAAACTCATCGGTCCGCCTCGCGCTCCGTGCCTTTCGGGCCCCTCGTCGGCGTGGACATGGCGGCATAAGCGTAGGCGTCCGACTCCGCAGCGCGCGCTCCATCTTCCGATCCACCGCGCACGATCCTCAGAGCTTCTTGTCGGCCGCCTCGGCCGCGCCACGCGCGACCGACTGGTGCTTGCCGTCCACCGGCGCTGCGGTGCGGGGCTCGACACGCAGGTACGGCAGCCGCCTCTCCAGCCGCCAAGGCAGCCACCAGTTCCACCGACCCGCGATGGCCATCAGCGCCGGGACCAGGATGAGGCGTATCAGCGTGGCGTCGATCGCCACGGCGACGGCCAGGCCGAAGCCGAACTGTTTGAGTTCCATGACCGGCGCCGCGAGGAACGCTCCGAACACCGCCACCATGATCCCCGCGGCCGCCGAGATCGGGCGGGCGGTGTGGGAGATGCCGTCGGCCACGGCTCCCGCGTTGTCCCCGGTGACCAGCCAACGTTCCTGCATGCGGCTGACGAGGAACACCTCGTAGTCCATGGACAGCCCGAACAGGAGCACGAACACGATCAATGGCAGATACACCTGGAGATAGCCCGGGCTGGTGAACCCGAGCACGCCCTGGCCGATGCCGTGTTGGAAGACCAGCACCAGCATCCCGAACGCTGCGCCGGTGGCGAGCAGGTTCACCACGATCGCCTTCGCGGGCAGCACCAGGCTGCGGAACACCACGAGCAGGTAACAGAACGACAGCGCGATCACCAGCCCCACCACCAGCCGGAGACGTCGGCTCACCTCGTGGCTCATGTCCACGTTCAACGCACCGATGCCGCCCACCGCGGCTTCCAGGTGGGTGCCCCGGATCGCCCGGGGGGCCTGGTCACTGCGGATCCGACGCACCAGCGCGGCGGCCGCGGGATCGTCCACCGGCACCGAGGGAGCCACCTGGATCACGGTGGCACGCCCGTCTTCGGCCCAGATGGGCGCCAACATCGCGCCGACGGTCTCGTTCGAACGCAGGCGGTTCAGGCTGGAGACCGTCGGCGCCGAACCGCCGGGCGCGAGTGCCGGAATGGAGGTGACCGAGGTGACCGAGGCGACCGCCGGGTCACCTTTCAGTTTCCGGGTGAGGCGGGCGACCGCGGCCAGATCAGCGTCGTCGAACGGGCCGTCGGGGTTCACCAACACCACCTGGGTCGGCGACACCGTCCCGTCGGAGAAGGCTGCACTGAGTTTGCGGAGTCCCTGTCCCGCCGGCGTGTGGGCGATCGCGTCGAGGCCGTAGTCGATCCCGAGCCGCATTCCCAGCAGCGGCGACGCCATCACCAGCACCACCACGCCGACGGCGACGGCGGCGACGACCGGGCGTCGCATCACCGTGCGGGCCCATCGTCCCCAGAATCCGCTCTCGGACGGGCGTCCCGCGACCTCGGGTGGCTGCAGGCTCCGGGGCAGCGATCCCAGGCGGAGTCGACGGCCCGCCATGGCGAGAACCGCCGGGAGCAGCGTGAGTGCCACCGCCATCGCGGAGGCGACCGCGCACGCGGCTGCGAGGGCGACCTCCCGGAAGATGTGGGACCGTACGAACGCGAGCGAGCCGAGCGACAGCATGACCACGATCCCCGATGCGGCCACGGTCCGACCCGCGGTTGCCAATGCGGTGCCCGCGGCGATCTCGGAGTCACCCGATCTGGTGAACTCCTCACGGAACCGTGAGACCAGGAACATCGAATAGTCGATCCCCACGCCGAGACCGACCATGCTGGCCACCTCCGGGGCGAAGGTGGAGAACGAGGTGAACCTGGCCGCGACGCTCAACAGGCCGTAGGTGCCCAGCACCCCCAGGCCCGCGACGACCAGCGGCATGAGCGCGGACACGACCGACCCCAACGCCACCAGCAGGATGACCAGCGCGATCGGGATCCCGATGACCTCGGCGGTGCGGAGGCTGCCGTTCTCGACGGTGGTCAGGGCGTTACCGACCGGTGTGGTGCCGGTGAGCGACGCGGAAACCCCGGTGTGGGCGACCGCGTGGCTGATCTGGGTCTTCAGCGTGGCGATCCGGGCGCTCACGAGGGTCTTGTCGCCGGGAATGCCGATCACCGCGTAGGCGGTGTGTTCGTCGTGGGAGACCTGGCCGGCCCCACCCGGGCCTCCCGGAGCGATGATCTCTGCGACGTAGTGGTGGGTCCGGACGCGATCCAGGGTCGAATCGACGGCGCGTCGGAACGCCCGGTCACCGAAGGTGAGATGGTCGCTGTGGAAGACGATCACGTCCTGCTCGCCGGTCTTGAGATACGTCTGGATCCAGACATCGGCGCGAGCTGAGTCCGAGCCGTCCACCGAGTACTCGGCCGCGCCCAGTGAGCGTTGGAATCCGGGAGCAGCGGCCGCGGCCGCGACGAGCACGACACCCCAGACCACGAGGACCCAGCGGCGGTGACGCGCGAGGAACCGACCGGCTCGGGTTCCCAGCGTCTCGGTATGTGGACCGGCCATCGGACCACCTGGTGGACCGTTCGGCCCCATACCGGCGAGGCTACGTGCTCGCCCGGGGTGGTCGTGGTGACATCCGACGCAGTCGCCGCCGTGGTGTCGCGCGCGCCACGGCCGGTCCCTACCATGCACAGACATCCGGGCGGGCCGACATCGTGAGGAACCGAAGATGCTGGGATACGTGATCGCCATGGCCATCGAAGGACTCGTACTGGGAGCGCTCGGCCGCCTGTTCGTGCCGGGACGCCAGCCGATGGGCTGTGTCGCCACGATTCTGTGCGGTCTGGGCGGCGCGCTGATCGGCGGCGTCGTCGGGCGGTTCCTGTTCGGCCCGAACTACGCGCCGGGCCTGATCATGGGCGTGATCTGCTCCACCGCGCTCATCTGGTTGCTGTACGGAACCGACGCCCGCCGCCGTCACGGGTGAGCGGCGGCCACCTCACCCAGGAAACGCCGCACCTGTGACGGCGTGTGAAGTGTGACCAGGTCGGCGTCGGGCGCAACCACGGTGGCCAGCGCCACCTCCCGGCTCCGCCACCGCAGACGCCAGGTGAGCACCCACCACCAGAAATCGGCGCGTTCGCGTCCGCGGCGACGGGCCCGCCAGGCGGACCGGAGGAGCGACAGGTCGACGATGATCACGGTGTCGGCGCGTTCCAGGCGCGCGGCGGGCGCGTCGTAGGGGCCCAGGTCGCCGTCCAGGATCCACCGGTCGCCCTCGGTGAGGCGTCGTTGGGTGGCCGTCCATTCCTCGGCCGGCATCGGGGTCGCCTCGTCGCTCCAGAACTCGGTGTCGAGCTCGACGACGGGCAGGCCCGTGATGTGGCCGAGCTCGCGGGAAAGGGTGGTCTTCCCCGCGCCGCCGCGGCCGAGGACGACCACCCGTTCCATCGCGATGGTGGCGCCGGTCAGTGCGCGTCGCGCACGGCGCGCTCCGCGGCACACAGCACCGCGTGCAGTGACGCCGTGGCGATGTTCGGATTCATCCCCAGGCCCCATCGTTTGGTTCCCTCGGCGTCCTGGGTTTCCACGTATGCCACGGCGGTGGCATCGGATCCGGTGCCCATGGCGTGCTCGGAATAGTCGACCACGTCCAGGTGGATCCCGGCGCCGTTGGCGAGCGCGTCCACGAACGCGGCGATCGGCCCGTTGCCCTCACCGGTGATCGTCGACGGGGCGCCATCGATCAGCACCTGCGCGGTGATCGAGGTGTTGTCGGACGCGTCGTTCGTCGTCTCGTGTGAGCGCAGCACCAACGAGGGGTCCTTCGGCAGGTAGATCTCCTCGAACGTCTCCCACAGGGCCGCCGGGGAGATCTCTGCGCCGGTGTCCTCGGCGATGGTCTGGATCATCCGGGAGAACTCGATCTGCATCCGTCGGGGCAGCGAGAACCCGTGTTCGGTCTCCAGGATGTAGGCGATCCCGCCCTTGCCGGACTGGCTGTTGACCCGGATGACGGCCTGGTAGTCCCGGCCGACGTGCGCCGGATCGATCGGCAGGTACGGCACGCCCCACAGCTCGTAGTCCCGCCCCCGGCCGGCGGCTTCCGATTCGGCGTACAGCGCGGCGAACCCTTTCTTGATGGCGTCCTGGTGCGAGCCGGAGAAGGCGGTG
>CAZEAV010000264.1:0-4708 GCA_964510215.1 uncultured Iamiaceae bacterium | reverse complement strand
CCCCGGCACGAGTACAGCTTCGAGTCCACGCCGCTGTGGGCGGGCATCTACATGCTGCCCCTCACCGCCGGTTTCCTCATCGCCGGTCCGACGTCGGGGTGGTTGTCGGACCGTTACGGCGCCCGACCCTTCGCCACCGGCGGCATGATCGGTGCCGCGGTGTCCTTCGGGTTGTTGATGCTCCTTCCCGCGAACTTCTCGTTCCCGGTGTTCGCGGTCCTGCTGTTGATAAACGGGTTGTCGATGGGACTGTTCGCGGCACCCAACACCACCGGCATCATGAACAGCGTCTCGCCCTCCAAGCGGGGCGCGGCGAACGGCATGCGAACGACGTTCCAGAACGCCGGTATGCTGTTGTCGATCGGGTTGTTCTTCTCGCTGATGATCGTGGGTCTGGCCTCGACACTGCCGAACACACTGAACAAGGGCCTGCGGTCCCAGGGGGTGGCCGCACCGGTGGCCGAGGCCATCGCCGATCAACCCCCGGTGGCGGATCTGTTCTCGGCGTTCCTGGGCTACAACCCGATGGAGGGTCAACTTTCCCGGATCGGTGTGGACGGTAAGCCCCTGCCGGCGTCGCAGGCGAACGTCACCGACGCCAAGGGCTGCGCGCCGGCCGGGTCGCAGTTGTGCGCCCTGTCGCCGGCGAAGCGGGAACATCTCACCTCCAAGACCTACTTCCCGCATCTGATCTCCGAACCCTTCAAGAGCGGTCTGGTGATCGCGTTCTCCGCTTCGCTGGTGATGTGTCTGATCGCTGCGGCGTTCTCGTGGCTCCGGGGCGGGTTCTATGTGAACCCCGAGGAGGCCGAGGAGTACTCGCGGGCAGCGACCCCGAGAGCCGAGGCACGAGCCGATACGGTGGTCGAAGCGGTGATCGGTGAAGGAGGCTGAAGCGGGATGGACGACGACGCGCCGTACCGGATCGGTGAGGTCGCCGAGCGGCTCGGTGTGTCCACGCGCACCCTCCGCTACTACCAGGAACTCGGGCTGATCGATCCGGCCGGCGCGTCCGAAGGCGGGAACCGCCGGTACTCGGACGCCGATGTCACCCGGGCCGAACGCATCCTGGAATTGCGCAATGTGATGGGTTTCGACCTGGAACGCATCGGGGACATCCTGGCCGCGGAGGATCGCCTCGCCGAGATGCACGCCGAAGCGACGCGGGGGATCTCACGCAAGCGCAAGCGTGAGATCCTGGCCGAGGCCATCGAGATCAACGAGCGCCTGCGGGAACAGGTGGCCGAGAAGATGGCCGTGCTGGCCCAGTTCGACGCGGATCTGAGCGACCGCTTGGAGCGCCTCCACGGGTTCGCCGCGGAGGCAGGGGAGCCCGATGTGGTCGACGGGGTCGGCGCCGCACGCGGGTGATCGCCGGGGAAGGTGCGGACCCCACATCGACCGACCGGGTGGTGCGTCCGCGTCCGGGAGTGCGGGGTGCGGCTCGGCGCGGGCCACTCACAGCGTGCCGGTGGCGGCCTGCAGCCCCAGGCTGATCAGTCCGACACTCGCCCACAGGATGCCGCCCAGCAGGATCGGCCGGATACCCGCGCGGCGGATGTCGGCGGCTTTGGTGGACAGCCCGATGGCCGCCAGCGCGGCGGTGATCATCCAGGTGGCCAAATCGGCGAGCGGGTGGTGCCAGCCGTCGGGGATCACCCCGGTGGAGTTGACGAGCACCGCGGCGATGAACACGGCGATGAACAGGGGGAAGATGCGCCGTAGGGGCACCCGCGCGGTGTTCTTCTGACCCTCCGGGGCGTCTGCGGTCTCCGAGGTCGTCGCCGAAGCGTGGGCGTGGAGACGACGGCGGTTCCAGAGCCAGGCCACGCCCACGCAGATGGGGATGATCGCCAGGGTACGGGTGAGCTTCACCACCACGGCGAAGGACACCGCGGACTGCCCGTAGATGTTGGACGCCGCCACCACCGACGAGGTGTCGTTTATGGCCGTTCCCGCCCACAGTCCGAACGAGTGCTGGGACAGGCCCAGGGCATGGCCGATCGAGGGGTAGGCCAGCACCGCGATGACGTTGAACAGGAAGATCGTCGCGATGGCGTAGGACACGTCGGCTTCGTCGGCGTCGATCACCGCGTCGGTGGCCGCGATGGCCGACGCACCGCAGATGGCGGTGCCCACGCCGATCAGCACGTTCGCGTCGCGGCGGATCTTCAGCCATCGCCCGACGAGCCAGGCGAGGCCGAGCGCGCCGACGAGCGTGCCGATGAGTACGGGCAGGGATTCGACGCCGGTGTGGATGACCTGGCTGAGCGACAGCCCGAACCCGAGCACGACGATCGAACCCTGGAGCACCTTCTTGGACGTGAACTTGATGCCCGGGGCGAGGCTGGTGCCCGGCGGGCGGACGAGGGCGATGGCGATGCCGATGAGAATCGCGAACACCGGCGCCCCCACGATCGGCGCGAACCCGCCCAACCAGGACGCGACGACGGTGATCGCCACGGCAGCGGCCAGACCGGGTGCGATCCGGCGGGTCGCGGCCACCACGCGGGCGGTCGGTGTGGCGTCGACGGGGGGGTCGGCCTGGCCGGGGGCAGGCGGCGTTTCTGGGAGGTGGTCGCTGGTCGTGGTCATGATGGGTCCGATCATCGCGGGTGCACTCCTGTTTCGGAACCCGCTGATTGCTGATCCGGTCCTAGGGTCTGCTTATGCCTCTGGCCGAACCGGTGCCCGACCTGGTCTCGTTGGATCTGTTGCTGAGCGTGTCAGAACGCGGTTCGATCTCCGCGGCGGCCGCCGTCCACGGCATGTCCCAACCCGCGGCCAGCATGCGGCTGTCGGCACTGGAACGGGCGCTCGGACTCCAGCTCCTGGAGCGTTCGGTGGGCGGGTCGCGTCTCACCGCCGCCGGGGAGGCGACCGTGGAGTGGGCGGCGGCGGTGCTCGCCGGGGTGGCCGAGTTGGTCGCGGGCGCGGCCGCACTGCGCGGGGAGGAGCGTTCCCACCTGCGGGTCGCGGCGTCCATGACCGTGGCGGAATATCTGTTCCCCGGCTGGTTGGCGCGCCTGACCGCGCGCGATGCCGCGGTGCGGGTCGCCTTGGAGATGGGCAATTCTGCCGACGTGGCGCGGCGAGTTCGTGCTGCAGACGTGGACCTCGGCTTCGTCGAGGGTCCGATGGCGCCACGGGGTCTGGCGGCGCGTGCGGTGCTGGCGGACCGGCTGGTGGTGATCGTGAGCCCGGCGCATCCCTGGGCCAGGCGTCGGCGTCCCATCAGCCCTGCGCAGTTGGCGGGCACGCCGCTGGTGGTGCGCGAGGTGGGGTCGGGTACCCGGGCGGTGCTGGATGCCGCGCTGGCCACGCACGGGCTGGAACCCGAGGTCGCGGCGGTCTTGGGGTCGACCACGGCGATCAAGACGGCGGTGGTGGCCGGCACTGGGCCCGCCGTGGTCTCCGCGCTGGCGTTGGGTCGGGAGTTGGCGTCAGGTCAGGTGGTCGAGGTGACCTGTCGGGGCCTGGCGACCGATCGCTGGATCCACGCGGTATGGCCGAAGGGTCGCCAGTTGTCCGAACCGGCCGCCGCGCTGGTTGCCATCGCCCAGGCCTCCGGCCGTGGCCATCCTGGTGACTGAGGCCTGTGGAAGAATGCCCGGGTGGCGTTGGCGGCGTTCTTCGACGGTCCCGAGGTAGTCGTCGTCCTGATGCTCGTTTCGGTGGCGGCCCTCGGCTTCGAGATCTGGGCCATCGTGGACATGGCGACCAAGCCCGACTGGGCATGGAACGCGGTCGGTGCCAACAAGACGCTGTGGATCGTGCTGGTCGTCCTCGGCTTCGTCGTCTGTGGGCTGATCGGCCTGGTGACGGCGATCGTGTACTTCTCCTCGACGCGGAACCGGATCACCCAGGCGATGGCGGCGGGGCCACCGCTGTACGCCAGCCCCTACGGCGGCTATCGGGGCGTGTATCCACCGATGTCCCCGTCCCAGGGCCCGCCGTCGTACCCGCCGCAGGGTTGGCCGCAGTATCCACCACAGGCGAACACCCCGCCCGGAGGACCGCCCGAACCGGGCTGGTGGCAGGCGTCCGACGGCAACTGGTATCCGCCGCCGCACCCTTGGGCGCCGCGGGACGACGCGTGATCGTTTCCGGGGAATCTGCCTTCGCGGGAATCTAGAAATAACTTTTATTGTTGTTAGATGGCGAGACGGTACTGCTCTTCTCTGCACGTGCCATCGAAGCGTTGTCCGCGACAAGGAGTCATCCCATGAGGCGATTTTCGTTCAGGCCGACCTTGACCATGAAGGGGCGCAAGTTCAAGGGTCTGCGGGGCTACGCGGGCAAACCGACGCATCCACCGCTCACCGACATTCCGATCGGCGCGGTGGTGCTCGTCGCCGTCCTGGACGTCATCTCCTTCATCGGGGGCGACACGGCGACGTGGGCACACGGGTTCTATTCGGCCGGATCGGTGGTGCTGGCCGCGGGAGCGATCGTGGCGGTGCTGGCGGCGCTCACCGGATGGTGGGATGCGTGGAAGTCCTCCGAAGCGGGCACGCAGGCGCGGCGCACCATCAACGCCCATGCGTTGTTGATGATCGTCACGGTGCTGTTGGTGTTGGCGAACCTGGGGCTGCGCTTCATCGGGTACGCGGATGATGCGTCGACGCCTCTCAGCGTGCTGGTCGTGTCGCTGGTGACTGTGGTGATCGGTGCAGTCGGCGCCACCTTCGGCGGCGCGATGGTCTTC
>CAZEAV010000263.1:0-4709 GCA_964510215.1 uncultured Iamiaceae bacterium | reverse complement strand
GACCCCGCCCCGCTGGTGCTCGGCTGTGATTCGATGCTGTTCTTCGACGGCGCCACTCACGGCAAACCCGGAACCGCGGAACTCGCGACCGCGGCGTGGCGGACCCGTCGCGGTCGCTCGGGTGTGTTGTGGACCGGGCACGTGCTGGTCGATACCGCCGACGGGCGCCACGTCGACGCGGCGTGTGCCACCACCGTGCACTTCGCCGCGGTCACCGACGCCGAGATCGACGCCTACGTCGCCACCGGGGAGCCGCTGCAGGTGGCCGGGGCGTTCACCCTGGACGGCCGGGGCGCCGCGTTCATCGACCACATCGACGGTGACCACTCCAACGTCGTCGGCCTGTCGCTCCCCACCCTGCGGGGGTTGCTCGGCCAACTGGACCTGACGATCATGGACGTGTGGCGATGACCCTACGGATCGGGTCGTTCGCGGTCGACCCTCCCGTGGTCCTCGCACCGATGGCCGCGGTCACCGACGTGGCATTCCGCAGCATGTGCCGCGAACAGGCCGGCGGTTCGGGGATCTACGTCAACGAGATGCTGATGGTGCGGGCGGTGGTCGAACACGACGACCGCACCATGGCGATGGCCCGGTTCGGGGCCGACGAGCACCCGCGCAGCCTCCAGCTCTATGGCACCGCGCCGAAGGTGACCGCGGCGGCGACCCGGGTCGCGGTCGACGAGCTCGGTGCGGATCACATCGACCTGAACTTCGGGTGTCCGGCCGCCAAGGTCACGCGGCGCGGCGGCGGTGCGGCACTGCCGGTCCGTCGACGCCTGCTCGCAGACATCGTCGCCGCCACCGTCGAGGCCGCGCAAGACCGTCCGGTGACGGTGAAGTTCCGAAAGGGAACCGACGACGATCACCTCACCTACCTGGAAACGGGGAGAATCGCTGCCGACTGCGGCGCGGCTGCGATCGCGCTGCACGCCCGCACCGCCGAAGAGCACTATGCGGGCCAGGCCGACTGGGGGGCGATCCGTGCCCTGAAAGAAGCCGTGTCGACCATTCCCGTGCTGGGCAACGGGGACGTCTGGGAGGCCGGTGACGCGCTGGCGATGATGGCGGCCACCGGGTGTGACGGGGTGGTCATCGGCCGCGGCTGTCTGGGGCGACCCTGGTTGTTCCGGGATCTGGCCGACGCGTTCGCCGGCCGGCCGGTGCAGGCCCCGCCCCGATTCGTCGAGCAGGCGGCACTGCTCATTCGCCATGCGCGCCGGTTCGTTCAGTCCCGCGGGAGCGACGACCTGCGGCATTTCCGCCGCCACGCCGCCTGGTACGCGAAGGGCTACCCACTCGGCGGTCAGGCCCGCAAGCAGCTCACGGCCGTGTCGACGATCGCGGACCTGGAAGCGACCCTCGCCACGCTCATCGACGAGCACGGGGACCTCGCGATGACCCCCGAGGCGCTTCGCGTCCCGAGAGGCCACACCTCGGGCCCCTATCCGGTGCGGCTCCCCGAGGGCTGGTACGAGCTCGTGGACGACCCGACCCCGCCCGTGGGGGCGGACATCGAGGTCTCCGGCGGTTGACGGCTCATGCGTCGACGACCGCGAGGATCTCGTCCCAGCCGTCCTGCAGACACGTCATGAGCCGCTCCGGATCGCGTACCGCAGAGCGGTCCGAGTTGACCGAGACGTAGCAGGTGTCGACATAGCTCAGAAGGGTGATGTTGACCGCGGCGCCGCTCAACGGTGCGAACGCGTACATATCGGTGACCTTCGCACCGGCCGAGAACAGCTCGATCGGCGCGCCCGGGACGTTCGAGGTGACGAAATCCATCCCACGGAGGATCGACCCGAACACCTCGGTGGTCACGCCCCGGGGCAGGCGGTTCAGCACGCCGGCCATCGGATCGACCAGATCCAGGGCCGGCTCGGCACGCTGCGCGGCAACGAGTTCGTGCACGTTCCGCATCCGCTCGATCGGATCGTCGATCACCAGCGGCACCTCGAAGCGGGCGGGAACGAACCGGTTGCCGCCGACCTGGTCGTCGTCCGCACCGTCGCGCACGTTGATCGGCATCGCCATCCGCAACGATCCGGTGGAAGACCCGTGGGCTTCGTGGTAGCGGCGCAGACCGGCCGTGGTCGCCGCCACGAACGCGTCGTTCAAACGTCCGCCCGCTCGCCGCGCCGCGCGCTTCGCGTCCTCGACCGGCACGCTGAGCGTGTCGAAATGCATCTTCAGCGACCGGCCCGCCATGAGCGTCGACTTCGGGTGCGTCACGGGGGCGAGCAGGCGTCCCGCAGAGGCGGCCACCTCGGCTCCACGACCGAAAGCGCCGGGAGGGTCGGTCAGGAACGTCGAGACCAGCGAGCCGATCCCGTCGGCGACGAAGCGCCCGATGTCCCGTTCGCGGTCGATCTCGTGGCGTACCCCGTCGACCAGGCGTTCCAACGGGTTCATCACATCGGGTTCGGGTTCGGACGGCATCGGCCGTGCATCGTCGGACGGTTCCCGTTCCACGTCGAAGAGCAGCATCGCCATCGCCACCGCACCGACCCCGTCGGTGATCGCGTGATGGATCTTCGCGACCATCGCCGCGCCACCGTCCTCGACCCCCTCGATGACATGGATCTCCCACTGGGGACGGGCCCGGTCGAAACTCTGCATCGCAACCGGTTGGGCGTAGTCGAGCACGTCGCGCATGGTGTGGCCGCGCCCGCCCCCGACCCAACGCAGGTGGAAGTCCAGGTCGAAGTTGGGGTCGACCTCCCAGCGTGGTGGCACCAGCGAGTAGGGATTCCCCCGCACCCGGTGCCGCATCCGGGGCAACTGGCGCGTGCCACGGTCGATCAGTCGCCGCAACCGGTCCCGATCCGGGGCGCGGTCGAGCCGGATCACCGCGGTGATCGTCGACCGCAGCAACGGGTCCCGCTCGATCGTCCACATCAGCGCGTCGGTGTCGCTCATCCGGTGCGTCTTCGATTCGGTCACGGCTCCTCCTGCCCATCTCCTCGCCACTCAGTCTGCCATTCGGACGGTCCTGCACCTGCGGTGGATGCAACCATCCGCTCGGCGGAGCTCATCCGGCTGCCAGGCGTCGGAGAAGTCGGGATGCACGAGATCCTCGACAACGCTGCCCACGATCGCCACTACCCTCGCTGGTATGGCCAATCGACTCGCGGGCGCGTCGTCCCCGTATCTGCGGCAACATGCGGACAACCCCGTGGAGTGGTGGCCGTGGGGGGACGACGCGTTCGCCGAGGCGAAGCGACGCGACTGCCCGGTGCTCATCTCGATCGGCTACGCCGCGTGCCACTGGTGCCATGTGATGGCGCACGAATCCTTCGAGAATCCCGGGATCGCCAAGGTCATGAACGAATCGTTCGTGAACATCAAGGTCGACCGCGAGGAACGCCCCGACATCGACGCGCTCTACATGGAAGCCACCCAGGCGATGACCGGTTCGGGTGGCTGGCCCATGACCGTCATCGCCACCCCTGAGGGCGCGCCGTTCTTCTGTGGCACCTACTTTCCGGCTCGACCCAGCGGCGGCCAGGCGAGCTTCCCCCAGATCTGTGCGGCGCTGGCGGCGGCATGGTCGGACTCGAGGGAACAGGTGCTCACCCAGGCCTCGGCCGTGGTGGACCATCTCCGTTCCACCACGTTCGAATCCGCGGAGGAACCATCCGCCGCGGATGTCGACAACGCCGTGGCGAACCTCGTCGCGCTGTACGAACCCCGCTGGGGCGGATTCGGCGGCGCCCCGAAGTTCCCCCAACCCATGGCCCTCGACGTGTTGTTGGCCGCGTTCGTCCGTCATGCGGATGACGCCGCGCTGAAAGTGGCGATCGACACCCTGGACGCGATGGCCGCGGGCGGCATCTACGACCAACTCGGCGGTGGGTTCGCCCGGTATTCGACCGACGCGAGGTGGCTCGTGCCGCATTTCGAGAAGATGCTCGCCGACCAGGCGCTGCTGGTCGCCGCGTACACCCACGCCTGGCAGCTCGTGGGTCTGGATCGGCACCGCCAGGTGATCTCCGAGACCGTCTCCTACGTGCTGGCGGACCTCGGGCTGGACGGCGGCGGCTTCGCGTCGTCGGAGGACGCCGATGCCGACGGGGTCGAGGGCAGCTTCTCGGTGTGGACTCCCGAGGAGATCCGCCGGGTGCTCTCCGAGGATCCCGAGGCCGCGGACGCGGCGCTGTCGTGGTGGTCGGTCACCGAGGAAGGCAACTTCGAGGGCACCTCGATCCTGCACCGGATCGACCACCGCACCGACCTGGTCCGCCCGCCCGCCGTCGAACGGGCCCGCACGGCGCTCGTCGTGGCCCGTGAGCAGCGGATCCGCCCGGGGCTGGACGACAAGGTGCTGGCCGAGTGGAACGCGCTGATGATCGGCGCGCTCGCCCAGGCCGCCGTCGCCCTCGGCGAGCCGGACTGGCTGGTCGCGGCCGAGCGGTGCGCGACGTTCCTGACAGACAACCTGCACGACGACGGCGGCTGGCATCGGTCGTGGCACCCCGAGGGCGGTCCCGGCCCGCGGGCGTTCGCCGCAGACCTGGCGACCTTGTGCGACGCGTTCACCCGCCTGTACGAGGCAACGGGCACCGATGGCTGGTTGGCGTGGGCGAGAGCCTGCGCCGAGACGCTGCTGACCGACTACCACGACGACGGCGGCGGCGGGTTCTTCACCACGGCCCACGACGGCGAAGCTCTCGTCGCCCGTCAGAAGGACGTCCAGGACACCCCGGCAC
>CAZEAV010000262.1:0-4716 GCA_964510215.1 uncultured Iamiaceae bacterium | reverse complement strand
ACACCACATGCACCGGCACGCCAGCACCCAGCAGCCACGAGGCACACGAATGCCGCGCGTCATGCACCCGTGGCCGCTTCCCGATCGGCGGGTCCAGCGGCTTCACCGACTTTGCGATCTCCGCAACCCGCCGCGGCTTACCCTTACCGGTCGACCGCATCGGGGTCTCGCCGTTCGCCAGCGCAACCGCCGGCTGCCACGCCGTGGTGTGGAATGCCGGCGACCGCACCGGAGTGCCCCGGCCGTTGGTGAACACCAGCGCATCGCCCGGCCGGTTCGTCACCAGTGGCCGCAGCGTGTCGGCTGTGGCCCTGCTGATCGTGATCGTCCGACGCGACCGCCGAGACTTGGGCGCCCCGATCTCGGGCTTGCCGCCGCTGCGCTTCCACGCACGGGTGATGCTGATCGAGCGCGACGCCAGGTCCACATCCCCGACACGCAGCGCCGTGACCTCACCCCAGCGCATGCCCGTGCCGAACAGCACCTCCACCAGCGGCACCCACCGGTCGGCGAAGCACCCGAGGAACCGGGTGTACTCCTCGTCGGTGAGGAACACCATCGGCTCGCTGGGGGTGCGGGGGAGTCGTGTGCCCTTGCATGGGTTGGATTCGATGAGCTCGGACCGGATCGCGCCCGCCATGCACGCGCTGAGGAACCCGTGCTTGTTGGCGATGGTCTTACCGGACGCGCCCGCCGTCTCCATCGCCCCGACCCACCTCGCGACCGCACGCGGCGTGAGTGCCGTCACCGGCAGTTCCCCGAGCTCGCCCAGGTCGCGGGCGATGAACCCGCGATAGTCCCGGATGGTGCCGGACGTGACGCCGGTCAGGTGGTCGACGTGCTCGGCGCACCAGGAGGCGACGGTGTGCTCGTCGGGCTCGGCACCGTGCTGTGAGTCCAGCAGCGCGACCGCCTCGGTCACGCCGTAGTCGCGCAGCCACCGGCAGAACCGACGGGCGTCCCGCTCCTTGACGAACGTCCGGGACGACTGGCGCTGGCCGTCGCGATACCTGACCCGCCAGGTCTGGGTGCCGTCGCTGGCGATGTGCAACCGCGGCTCTCGCATGGCCGTCATCATGCCCCCTCGGTGGGTACGCCGTACCCATCTCGCACCCAAAATCACCCGGATGGACGCTCGGCCACCCAGATCGGCCTAGGTGTTTATGCAGGTCAGCGGCGTTTCCGCTGGTCGCATTCTACCGCGCATGCGGGTTCGATTCCCGCCACCTCCACCGCTCTGACCAGGCGAAACGCTTCACGGAACGACCCACGTACCCACCACATGTACCCAGCAGGGCACGCGGGCACCCGTGAAGCGCTCTCGTTTGCCCGCGAAACCGGTCAGTTCCAGTGCGCAGACGGGTCCGGATCGGGGGCCTGGCAATCGCAGCGCCGACCGGTCAGCGGGCACGGACCCGGCCGCACGTGCAGATCCAACAACCGCCGCTGTTGCTGCTCGGACCATCCGGCCCACCATCCGGCCACCCACACCCGCACCGCAATCTCGGGGACTCGCTCCATCACCACTTGCCTTCCACTGGATCGGCCCCGACTGCCTGTGACTGGAACCTCACCAGATGTGAAGATCATTCACCAGTGCGACGGCGAGGCTTCACCCGTTCGGCGTCAAGAAGCTTGCGAACCTCACCCTCGGCGATGCGCTGCAACTCCTCCGGTGACGGAGCGCGACTAGGTTCGGCGTCCGAACGGGTCACCACATCACGCAACGATCCACCCGAACGCGCCGGACGCGGCCCGTGATCTTGGTCGGCTACTTCGCTACCGTCCGAGGCGGTGAGGCTCGCTCGCTCACTCACCGCCCGATCGAGCGATCCCAGCGCGGCTGACACTAGCTCGCCCGGATCGGTGCCGAGCGACACGGCAATCGTCCGCAACTGGTCAAGATCCATCGTCTTGGTGCCGTCCACGTAGGCGTAGGTGTTCGACCGACCGAGACCCGTCATCCGCACGAGGGCTGCCTTGCTGATGTTCTGTCGACCCATCTCGCTGCGGATCTCTGCCGCCACCGCCCTCGCGAACGCACTCGGCGCCGGCTTGGTTCCGCGCGTTGCCGCCTTCTTCTTCTGTCCGCTCATGCAGTACATCTTCCCAGATTCGACACGCGGATAACTCGGGGTTGACAAAGATTCCGCACATGCGGCAAACTTCCGCACATGCAGATACCGACCTACCGCGAGCAGGTTGCAGCGGAGGTCCGCGCCGGACTCGCCCGGCGGAACCTCTCCCGATCCGATCTCGCAGACACGCTGGACCTCTCCTACCGCACCCTGTCTGAACGGCTCAACTGTAAGAGTCCGTTCGACCTTGACGAGATACATCGAATCGCGGACTTCCTAGGCGTGAGCGTGCTCACTCTGATCGCGCCGGAGCGTGCCGCATGACGCTGCACGACACGGCGTGGATGGGGGAGCAGATCGGCAAGTCCGCCGACTGGGTGCGGCACAACATCGCGGAGATTCCGCACCGCCGCATCGGCCGCACCATCCGGTTCACCGACCAGGACCTCGCGGACTACCTGGAATCGCAGGCGGTCCGGCCGATCCGCATGCAGACGACCGGCCCGAAGCGCCGCCGCACCGCCTAAGACCACCGCCCCGGCCGCGTAGGGGGCGACCGGGGCGGCACAGAACAACCAACCGATTGGAGATTGTAATGGGCAAACGGATCCCATTCAAGGAACGCATCAAACGCCGTACTCGTGTTGACGCGAACGGCTGCTGGATTTGGCAGGGCAAGCCGGGCAGCAACGGCTACGTGTCCGTAACGACGACCTTGGCTAGCGGTGCCAGATGGCATACGAGCGCTCATCGCGCGGCGTACTACTTCCTCGTGGGGCCGATCCCAGAGGGTCTGGTTATCGACCACCTGTGTCGAAACCCGGTGTGCGTGAACCCGGATCATCTCGAACCGGTGACCCAGAGGGAGAACGCTCTCCGTTCCCCCATTTCAATGGCCACCCTCAACTCGGCTAAGACCCACTGCCCCAAGGGTCATCCGTACGACGAGCAGAACACGGTCTGGTACGTCAACCCCGGTGGCCGGAAGACGCGAACCCGCGCCTGTCGCACATGCCAGCGCGAATCGTTCCGTCGAGCCAGTCAGCGCCGTCGCGAAAGGAAGGCATCCTGATGCACGTCATCTCGTATCCGGCCCGTGTGCGCTGGTCGACACGCCACGCGCCCGAGCCGCACCGCATCCCGTGGTGGCGTCGACCAACGCGCCACCCGAACCGGCCGGTACGTCTGCACCTGCGGGTTGCGGCACCACTGGTCGCTGTGGCCCTGGCCGTGACGGGCTGTGCGTCCACCCCGACACCGGTGCGCACCGAGGTCCCGGCTGCCTGCACAGATGCCCTGGACGCCGCCGACACCGCGTTCGGGGTTGCGGCCGACGCATTCTCCGCAAGCGCCGACGCGATGGATGCTGCTGCGGCGCTGGATGTTTACGCGATGGACCGGGCCACCGACCACATGGACCGCCTGAAGCCACGGTTGAAGTCGGCCATGCAGCACTACGCCGATGCCCGCGACGAATGCCGGGGGCTGGCGCGATGAGCGAGACCGCACGGGACCGCTACTGCAACTACGCGATCGATGTTGCCAACGCGATGCGGATGCTGCTGGAGGACCGGCCGACGCTGCTGGATCAGTGGCCGTGGATCCGCGACGACGTGCACCGGTTCGCCGATGCCCGCAAGGTGTACCTGACCGGGGGTGCCCGATGACCGTCACCGAGATCGCCTGCGACGCCTGCACTCGCACGCTGGGCACGGTGGACGCGCCGGTCGAGCCACTGGCCGCTCAGGTCGGCTGGAGCGTCACCGACATCACGCTGTGCCCTGGTTGCGCGGCTGCTGCTGTGGAGCCAGCCGCGTCGTATGGGCAGCACCACCGGGGCGATGACGAGACCAGCGCCAAATACTGGACGGCCGATATCGAGTTCACCGACAGCTACCCGGACTTCCCCTTCCCGCTGCGTCATCGCCACCGCTACACCGACGACTCCCTCCTCGACGTGCACGGACTCGCCGCCACCCTGGACCGGGCCACCCTCGCCCGAGCCGCCAGCATCCGAGCGGGGAGGCGAGTGGTGTGAGCTACCAGCCGATCGACATCGACCGCACCGGGCATCCGATCCTCACCCTGCCGCCCGCCGACCAGGTGCGCATCCGACCAGGTGTAGCGGCCGGACCCGACTGGGCCGTCATGCAGTGGGGGCCGATCGCCGCATACCCCGACCCCGACTGGCTGATGCACCTACAGGCCGAGGCAACCCGGGCGCTAGTCGATATGGGCTACGCCGACGAATGCGCAACCCCGGAAACCCTGGCGCGGCAAGGAGGTGCGGCGTGAGTCTGCAAACCTTCGATGTCGAGCAGGACTCCGAGGAGTGGCTGGAGCTGCGCCGCGGAATCGTCACGGCCTCGGTTGTCGGCCAGCTTGTCACACCGAAGACGATCAAGCCCGCCAGCAACCCGGCCAGTCGAGCACTCACCGCGCAACTGGTCGCCGAGCGCATCACCGGGCACGTTGAGGACACCTACCAGTCCCGCGACATGCTGATGGGCCACATCAGCGAGCCCCTTGCCCGCGCCGTGTACTCCGAGCATCACAACCCGGTGACCGTGTGCGGGTTCATGCGCCGCGACGAGGACGGTTGGCGGATCGGCTATTCACCGGACGGGCTGGTCGGCGC
>CAZEAV010000261.1:2112-4721 GCA_964510215.1 uncultured Iamiaceae bacterium | reverse complement strand
GGGGATCCCGCGACGCGGCGCGCCCGCCGGGCGCCGGATCCGCCTCCCGGGTCGCGGGATACCGTTCCGGATCCGGCCCCACACAGTCCCCCCGGCACAGCGGGGCAACCGGCAACTCCAGGAGCAGTGCCTCCCGGAGCATCGGCGCGAGGTCGAGCACGCCGTCGGTGATGCCCCAGGTCTCCCCGACCACCGGACGGGCCTCGAAGGTCTCGGACACCTGGGCTTCGAGCGCGCCCCCGGTCGGCTCGAGACAGCGCCGACAGGCGCCCTCCCAGCGACCGCGCACCGTACCGGTCGCGGTCACCTGGTTGCCGTGGGCCTCGAGGACGAGGTCGTAGGTGGCATCGGATCCTTCTTCGAGACGGGACGCGGTGATCCCCCCCGGCTCCAGCTGGACCGATCCGACCTCGCGTCGTTGCGCTCCGGGAGCGTGCAGGAGATCCCGCACCCCCAACAAATGCGCGCTCATTCGTCCGATGCTGGATCCGGGACCTCGTCCTCGGAGTCCTGGTCGAAGAACGTGGCCGCGGCCTGTGACTCTTCGTCGGACTCGGCCCCGATCGCCCGCTGATCGCCCGCCGGGGTCACCGGCGCGGCCAGGTGCTCGCGACCCGCGGCGACCATCTTCATGGTGCGCTCGAGGACGATCTCGAACTGGGCAAGGCGCTGGTCGCAGAAGTCCTCGCACTGCATCCTCATGGTCCGGGCATTCGCCTGCGCCTCGTCCACGATCCGCCGTGCCCGGTGCTCGGCCTCGGTCACCACCTCGGAGCGTTGCACCATGCGCGCCGCCCGGGCGCGGGCGGCATCGATGATCTCGTCACCTTCCCGCCGGGTGCGAGCCAGGAACTCCTCCCGCTCCTTGAGCAGCCAGCGGGCCGCCTTGAGCTCCTCGGGCAGCCGCTCACGGGCCTCTTCGAGCAGGTCGAGCAGCTCTTCGCGGTTGATCATCACCGAGGCGGACATGGGCATCGCCCGCGCGCTGGCCACGTGGTGGGCCGCCCGGTCGATCATCTGCTCCACCTCGCTGGTGGAGCCCAACTCGATGGCCTCCTCGAGTTCGTTGCGGACACGCTGATCGTCGCTCATGCGCGGCTCCTTTCCGCCAGCCGCTTCGCGACGGGAGGTGGGACCATCGAGGAGACGTCCCCACCGAACTTCGCGATCTCACGCAGCAGTCTGGATGCGACGAAGGAATGGGTACTGGCAGTCGGCAGGAACGCCGTGTGCACGCCGGATATCGCGTGGTTCATGTGCGCCTGTTGCAGCTCCGACTCGAAATCGGACACCGCGCGGAGCCCCTTGACGATGAAGTTCGCGCCGACTTCGCGGGCGAGATCGACCACGAGGCTGGAGAAATGGGTCACCGAGACGTTCTCCAGATGGGCCGTCGACTCCGCGATCATCTCCTCGCGCTCCACGAGGCTGAAGAGCGGCTCGCCTTTCTGAGGATTCCTCATCGTCGCGACGATCACCTCCGAGAACATCTTGGATGCCACCTCGATGAGTTCGACATGGCCATTGTGGATCGGATCGAACGATCCGGGGTACAGAACCTTCGTCACGGGGTGGCTCCGGGGTGGCGCGACAACGGGGACTTCGCTACGTGGATGCTCACCACGGTACCGCCGTAGCGCTTCACCTTGGTGATTTCCCAGTTCCCGGAAAGTGCGATCTCGCGATCCGACTCGGCCACGACGACGGCTCCGGGTCCCAATGTGGGCTCGATCGACGCCGAGAATCCCTCCCAGTCGTCAAACGCGTATGGTGGATCGACGAGCACCAGGTCATACGCGCCATCGGGAACGTTCCGGAGATGGTGCTCCACATCGGTGCGGACCACGCGGGCGCTGTCCCCTCGGTCGAAACCGGTGGCCAGGAGGTTCTTCTCGATCCAGGCGACCTGGCGCGGATCCTGCTCGACGAACGCTGCGCAGGCCGCGCCACGCGAAAGCGCCTCGATGCCCAGCGCGCCGGTACCGGCGTACAGGTCGACCACGCGGGCATCCTGCACCGCGCCGAGTGACACCCGGGTGTTGAAGATCGCCTCTCGGACCCGATCGGCGGTCGGTCGAACCGCCCGACCCGGTGGCGCTGCCAGGCGCCGTCCACGGGCTGAGCCTGCCACCACGCGCACGCCGCGAATGCTAATACGGCAGATGTCATGAAAGCGCGACGCCGTGTGTAGACCGGGTTCTGAAGCCGTCCCGCTCCGGATCGACTGCATCGATTGCGGGGGCGCCTGTCACCTGCTCAGCCACCCGGACGAGGACGGATCGTTCGCACCGGGGGAAATCGTCGCCTACCGGTGCGAGGACTGTTGGGACCGGTGGGATCTCCAGGTCCCCGGCGACGAACCCACCTGAATTGTGGTTAGGGTCGAAAAGGCGAGCACACATCACCGACACGAGGAGGCGCCATGGAGCTGGGAATGATCGGGCTGGGGCGCATGGGGTCGAACATGGCCCGCAGGCTCATGGGCGCTGGCCACCGGTGCGTCGTCTATGACCCCGACGGCGAGGCGGTGGATGCCTTGGCGGCGGACGGCGCCGAGGGCGCCCACGACCTGGGCGCATTCGTCGACGCCCGCGAGGTGCCGCGCAACA
>CAZEAV010000261.1:0-2102 GCA_964510215.1 uncultured Iamiaceae bacterium | reverse complement strand
CAACATCTGGATGATGGTGCCCGCCGGCGTCGTCGAATCGGTCGCGTCGGAACTGACCCCGAAGCTGACGGCCGGCGACACCCTCGTCGATGGCGGGAACTCGCGGTACCACGACGACATCCGCCGGGGTCGGGAACTCGAGAAACGCAACGTCAACTACCTCGACGTCGGCACGTCCGGCGGGGTCTGGGGTTTCGAGCGCGGCTACTGCATGATGATCGGCGGACAGGCCGACGCGGTGGAACGGCTGCGCCCGATCTTCGAGGCGCTCGCCCCGGGGATCGGTGACGTCGAGCGGACTCCCGGGCGCGCGGATGGAGCAGGGCCCGAAGGCTCCACCGCGGAGCACGGCTGGCTGCACTGTGGCCCGCACGGTGCCGGGCATTTCGTCAAGATGGTCCACAACGGCATCGAATACGGACTGATGGCCGCGTATGCGGAAGGCCTGAACATCCTCGCGGGGGCGAACGTGGGGTCCACCAGGACCGAGACCGATGCCGAGACGACGCCGTTGGAGAACCCGGACTATTACCGGTTCGATCTCGATCTCGCCGAGGTGACCGAAGTCTGGCGCCGCGGTTCGGTCATCTCGTCCTGGCTGCTGGACCTGACCGCGCACGCCATGCTCGAGGATCCGGCATTGGCCGCGTTCACCGGACGCGTCTCGGATTCGGGTGAGGGCCGCTGGACGCTGGAAGCGGCGATCGACGAAGGCGTACCGGCCCCGGTGCTGGCGACCGCCCTGTTCAACCGCTTCTCCTCCCGTGGCAACGACGAGTTCGCCGACAAGATCCTCTCGGCGATGCGTCACGAGTTCGGTGGCCACGTCGAGAAGAACGGCGACGACCGAGCGAAAGGAGCGAAATCGTGACCGTTGCCGACGCATTCGTCTTCTTCGGTGCGACCGGGGACCTGGCCTACAAACAGATCTTCCCGGCCCTGTACCAACTGGTGCGCCGTGACGGCCTCGACCTGCCGATCATCGGTGTGGCGATCCAGGACTGGACCGTGGACCAGCTCGCCGACCGGGCACGGGCCAGCATTGCCGAACACGTCGACATCGACGAGGACGTGTTCGCGCGCCTCACCGGGCTGTTCTCGTATGTCTCGGGCGACTACGCCGATGCGTCCACGTTCACCGAACTCCGCAAGGTCCTCGGCGACGCCGAGGCGCCGCTGCACTACCTGGCGATCCCCCCGTCGCTGTTCGCCACGGTGGCAGACGGCCTGGACCGCGCCGGTTGTGCGAAGAACGCCCGGGTGATCTGTGAGAAACCTTTCGGCCACGACGCCGCGTCCGCCCGGGAACTGAACCAGATCCTGCACGAGGTGTTTCCCGAGGATCGGATCTTCCGGATCGACCACTATCTGGGCAAAGAGCCGGTCCAGAACCTGCTGTTCTTCCGGTTCGGGAACACGTTCCTGGAACCGGTGTGGAACCGGAACCACATCGCCAGCATCCAGATCACCATGGCCGAGGATTTCGGGGTGTCGGACCGCGGGGCCTTCTACGACGCGGTCGGCGCCACCCGCGACGTGGTGCAGAACCACATGCTGCAGCTCCTGGGGATGCTCACGATGGAACCGCCGTCGAACGAGAACCCCGAAGCCCATCGTGACGCCAAGACCACGCTGTTCAAGTCGATCCGACCGATATCGGTCGAGGAAGCCGTGCGCGGCCAGTACGAGGGATACCACGACGAGCCCGGGGTGGCCACCGGCTCCACGCGCGAGAGCTACATCGCGATCCGTCTGATGATCGACAACTGGCGGTGGGCAGGCGTGCCGATCGTGATCCGCGCCGGCAAGTGCCTGCCGACCACGGTCACCGAGGTGGTCGCCCAGTTCGTCCAACCCCCCCAGGTGGTGTTCCGCGACCACGACGTCGGGGGTCGGAACTACGTGCGGTTCCGGGTCACGCCGGATCAGGAGATCGCGCTCGGGGCGCGCTCGAAAGTCCCCGGCGAGGCGATGATCGGACAATCGGTCGAGCTGGCGGTCGAATCCCGCCACATCGACGTGATGCCCCCCTCTGAGCGCCTGCTCGGTGACGCCCTCGCCGGTGACCAGTCGCTGTTCGCCCGGCAGGATGCGGTCGAGGC
>CAZEAV010000260.1:0-4729 GCA_964510215.1 uncultured Iamiaceae bacterium | reverse complement strand
CTGCGGATCAGGCCCGGTTCATCGAGGTGTTCGTGCGGCGGGCGCTGGTGCCCGACGGCGGCGGTGCGTACCTGCTTCCCCGGCTCATCGGGCTCCAACGGGCCAAAGAGCTGCTTTTTCTCGGCGACGACGTATCGGCGTCGCAAGCACAGTCACTCGGGCTCGTCAACCGGGTGGTGCCGAGCGACCGGGTCACCGCGGAGGCCGCCGAGTTGGCCGAGCGCCTGGCCAGAGGGCCGACCAAGGCGATCGGATTCGCCAAGGCACTCTGTAATCGCTCCCTGGATTCGGACCGTGCCACCGCGTTCCACGAAGAAGCCTGGGCCCAGGAGGCGAACATGGGAACCCACGACGCCGACGAAGGCGTCCGATCGTTCATCGAGCGTCGCAAACCCGTCTACCTGGGCTGGTGAGGCCCACCGGCCCGACGCTGCCGGGAGGGGTCACTGCAACGGAGCATCGCCGTTCAGGATCTCGGCGAGGACGGCAGCCGCCGAGATGTCGACGTCTTTGACGCCGGTGTAGAGCACCACTGGGCGTGAACGAAGCTCGGCCCGCAGGTTCTCCAACTCCGGCGCAGCGGGATCGTGCCCGAGTTCGGATCGGTACTTCTCGCGGAATCCGGCGAAGCGGTCCGGGTCGTGGCCGTACCACTTACGCAGCTCCGACGACGGGGTGACGTCCTTGGGCCAGTCATCGATGGAGAGATCGTCCTTTTTCACCCCGCGGGGCCAAAGCCGGTCCACCAGCACCTTGTATGCGGTCTTCGGCGGCGACGTCTCGTGGTCGTAGACGCGGATGATGTGCACGTCGTAGCGCTTTTCAGACATCGAACCTCCTGAGAACCGTCTTGTTCCACTCTGCCGCATGACGGACCCGATCCACCGCGTTCGGAACTGATCACCGCACGCCACACCCTGCCGGTAGGCCCGGTCCCCCCGCACGTCGGATCCCTGTTAGCCTTCGACGGACACCACGAGGTTCCGACGAGAGGGCGGGCATGGCCCGGTGGATCGACATGCCCGGACGTACCGAGTCCGCCGCGCCGACAAACATCCGACGGGACCGGGCGTTGTACCGGCTCGCGATGTTCTTCGCGATCACGCCGATCATCTCCTCGGCCGTCCAAAATGGCATCTCGGACTGGTTCCCCACCCACGATGCGGCGTACACGACGGTGTGGATCCGCGACGTGTTCTCGGCCCACACGCCACTTCACGGCCAACCGATGCGGTTCCCCACCGGCGCAGCCGACGTGCCGTACTACCTGGGGGTCGTCCACCAGTACTTCCTCGCGGTGCCCGTCGAGCTGTTCGGGGTGTCCTGGGGATTGCTCATCGGAATGGCGCTGCTGAATTCCATCTGGGTCATCACGGCTCTGTGGCTCCTGCGACGTCGGGTCGGCTATCGCTGGGGCCTCATCGGGTGTGTGACCGTGACCATGCTCATCTGGAGCCTGGGAAGCCAGATGCTGATCGACCCGACGCCGGTGCGCACGGGGCCGCTCGCCTTCTTCGCGTTCTGCGTGGCCTCGTGGTCAGTTGCGGACGGCGACTCCCGGGCGCTCATACCGTTGGCCTGCACGGCGAGTTACCTGTTCCTCACCCATCCCCAGTATGTGCTGGTCGTACCGGTCCCCGCAGCCATCGCAGTGGTGATCGCCCTGGTCCGTCTTCGCAGGGAGCGTGCCGATGCACCTGAGGGGTGGGCGCAGGTCCGCCGATCGTTCGTTCGTGGCGCGGCGGGCGCGTGCGCGACAACCGTCGTCCTGTGGCTGCCGGCGATCATCGACCAGGTGTTCCACCCGGGTGGCAACATCCGCGTCTGGTTCGACTCGATGCTCTCCCAGAGTGGCAGGTCCGGGAAGGGTCTCCTCGACACGATCAGGGTCGTCTCATCTCCGCTGACCGAGGTTCCGTTCTGGTTCCGCGATTCGATCGGCCACCCCGGTTTCACGAGCGGGGGTCCGATCGGAGACGCTGCGGCGCAGTTCGTCACGCTGGCAGTCGTTGGTGTCGTCGTCGTGAGCATCCTGGTCACCGCACGCCGCCGGTCCGACAACACCGTCATGTCGGGGCTCGCAATCGGCATCGTCGCGTGGATCGCCTGGGTCTCGACGATCTACCGCCAGCCCGGCAACCGCTTTGTACGGGCCTATCTGGTGACCTCCTGGCCCCTCGCGGCTTTCATCACCACGATGGTCGTGCTCGGTATCGCGCGCAGTGTGTGGGTACGCGCGCACCTGAGGGGCGCGATCGCCCGGCGTCGAGCCGGGGTACTTCTGGTGGGCGCGGCCGGGGTGTGCACGCTGCTCGCGATTCCCACCGTCGACTTCGGCACCTCGACGACACGCAAGAACGTCGCAGCGGCGAACCACATCCGACGTGGCATTCGCGCACGGGTCGCGCGGGGCGCACCGGTCCTGGTGGTCGCAGGAAGCTACCCGCCTCGGACCTTCCTACCGGTCGCCATCCTCGAACTCGAGGACAGGGGAATCCCGGTGCGGGTGAGCCCGGGACGAGACACCATCCTGTACCGGTCCTTCCGCGGTCTGAAGCGCGCAAGACCGGCCCCCGGACGGCGCCTTTCACTCAGATCGACGCCGCTCCCGTCCTCGCCGGGCAGAGCATTGATCGCGGCCGGCGGCACCCCACTGCGGGAGCCGGTGGACACCTACCTCGACCGGACGCGCGCCCTGCAGCGCTGGGCCGGCTCCACCGGCCTGCTCAGTGCACTGCCGCCGGTTCGGGAAATGCCACCCCGACTACAGCCGATCGGCAAGCTCCTGACCGCTCTGCGCGGCACCGATGCCGCGGACCGCGAGTCGCTGTTCGGGTCGTCCCACTTCGTCCATTCTCTGATCTCCATCGACGACGCACTCGCCGCTGGGGGCAAGAACCTCGCCACGGAGCTCGGTGTCCCGGGGATGACGAACGCACAGCTGCGGACCTGGCTCCGGGATCGGGCGGTCGTACTCGATGGTGGGCACTACTGGGTCTACCTGGAACCGCTCTGACCTGCTCGGGGAGCATCGAAGTGGCGGTGAAGCTCGTTGGCATAGTGGTGGCCGAGCTCGGCGCCGTGCGCGGCGACCCACTCGGTGAAGCGGGTGGTGCCGGTGGACTCGGCGTCGGAATCGGCCAGTCCGGCGGCCATCGTCCGGTATTCCTCCGGGGTGAGCAGCCGATCTCGCAGCGCGTACCCGAGCAGCCGGGACAGTGCCAGCAGCACCGGCGCGGGCACGGGGACGATGACGGAGCGGGCACCGACCGCCCGACGGGTCGTCTCGATGAGTTCGCGGAACGTCAGCCGGTCCGGCCCGACTGCGTCGAGGGTACGTGTGTCGGTGCGCTCCCCCAGGTCCACGCACAACCGCGCGAGGTCTTCCACGTGGATGCCCCGCACCCGGTAGCCGCCGTGGCCGCCGACCGCGAACACCGGCAGGTGGCGCAGGAGCCAGGCGATGTTGTTGATGAGCACGCCGTCGCCACCGAAGAGGATCGCCGGGCGCACGATCGCGTGGGGAATACCGGTTTCGGACAGGAGCTGTTCGACGCGGGCCTTGCCCCGGAAGTACGGAAACGGTGAGTCGAGGGCCGGGTGGGTGATCGAGACGTGCACGATCCGCTCGATGCCGGCGTCCGCGGCCGCCCGGAACAGGATGCGGCTGTTGCGCACGGCCACGTCGTGGTCGAGGTGGCCGTGCGCAAAGCGCACCCAATAGGTGTTGTAGAGGGTGTGGGCACCCTGCAGTGAACGTGTGAGTCCCACCGGGTCTTCGAAGTCGAGGGGCCTCACGTCGATCGACGTGTGCTCGGGCGCCCGGGCCGGATGACCGGTCAACGTGCGGACCCCGCGGTCACGCGAGGTCAGCTCGGCGGCGATCGCCGCGCCCGAGTAGCTGAATGCCCCGGTGACCACGTCGGTGCTGCGGTCCGTGGTTTCCATGTCGCTCCTTGCCGCCGGGTGAGCCCGGGCTGTCGTGGGATTTTGAGCGATCGCTCAATCAGTACGCTAGCCCACGTTGAGCAATTGCTCAACTAACGTGTGCCCGATGCCCCGCGCGAAGGAGGATCCCGAGCCGTCAACCGATGACACGCCTTCCCGGCTGCGCCGGGCCGCGCACGTCGTCGTGTGTGAGGTGGGCCTCGCGGGTGCCTCGGCCCGCGCCATCGCCGGACGCGCCCAGGTGAACCAGGCGCTGATCTTCTACCACTTCCACACCGTCAGTGAGCTGTTGGAAGCCGCATCCGACGACGCCATCGCCGACAGCGTCGACTACTACCGGAGCGCGTTCGCCGAGGTGGGCTCGGTCGACGAAGTCGTCACCGTCGCCCGCGCGTTCATGGACCGTGAACGGCGCGTGGGCAATGTCGCGTTCATGGCGCAGATTCTCTCAGGTGCCCAACACGACCCGGTGCTCGCCCGCGCGGCGCGCTCCGCGGTGACCACGTGGAGCCGACAGGTCCGGGACGTGCTCGACCGGGTGCTCGCCGACAGCCCCGTCGCCGACCTCGTCGACACCGAGGGACTCGCGCATCTGGTCAGCGCCGGTTTCATCGGGATCGAGCTCTACGACGTCGCCGACGCCGCCGGCGCGGCCCGCGCGATCGACACGCTGGAGACGATCGGTGGGCTCGTGGGAATCCTCGACGATCTGGGCCCGGTCGTCCGACGCGCCTTGGTGGCCCGCACCAGACGCCGCCATCACCGAACCGATGGATGACCC
>CAZEAV010000259.1:0-4742 GCA_964510215.1 uncultured Iamiaceae bacterium | reverse complement strand
CACCGGCGCACCGTCGCTGCTCAAGAACATCAACGACTACCTCAAGGGCGGCATGTTCCTGCTGGGTGGGATCGCGGCCGCGGTGATGGTCGTGATCCTGCTGGTGCTCTTCGACGTCCGGTGGCGGCTGCTGCCCCTCGCGGTGATCGTCATCGGACTCATCTGGGCGTTCGGCGTCGCGGGTTATCTCGGTATCCCACTGACGCTCGCCACGATCGCCGGGCTGCCGGTGCTGCTGGGAGTGGGTATCGACTACGCGATCCAGATGCACGCGCGCGTCGAGGAGGAGGCGGTCATCAACCAGGCGGAACACCCGATCCAGGAGACGGCCCGGAACCTGTGCCCGGCACTGCTGGTGGTGACCCTCGACGCGGTCTTCGCGTTCGTGGCGCTGCACTTCGCCAAGGTGCCGATGATCCGCGAGTTCGGCTACCTGCTCGCCGTGGGCATCGCGGTGATCTGTCTGACCAGTATCGTGGTGCCCCTCGCAACGCTGGGGATCCGCGAGTTCAAGTCACCGACGAAGCGCAAGGTGTCCCGGCGATCCGAAGCCCTGGGTAGCGCAGTGACCAAGCTCGGGGCGATCTCGGGCCGGGCGGGGGGCCCGCTCATCGTCATCGCCCTGATCCTCTTCGCGGCCGGCATCTACGCCGAACCCAAGCTCACGTTGCAAACCAACCCGGTCAAATGGGTGGACCCGCACTCCGAGGTGATCCAGAACATCCACGCCCTGGAGAGGGGCACCGGCTCGTCGAACGAGCTCGGCGTGTTCGCGACGACCGACCACAGTGTGTTCACCCAGTCCACGGTGAACTACGTCGATGCGTTCACCAACCGCGCGCTCGACAAACAGCACGACACGATCAGAACGGCCAACAGTGTCGTGTCGATCATCAGCGACGTCATCAACGACATCCCCCACGCCGACCATGTGGCGCCCGACGTGGGGTCGGTGGCCTCGGCGTTCGTCCTCGCTCCACCGGCGGTGCGCGCGAGCTTCGCGACGCCCACCGGCAGTGCGCTCAACATCATCTTCCGCACCGGCCAGCTGGACGGTTCGACCGTGCCACTGGAACAACAGGCCAGCGACGTCGACGACATGAACGCGTACTTCGCCTCGACCGCGCCCGAGGGCGTGTCGTTCACCCCCTCGGGGCTGGCGGTCGTCGGCGTCGGGCTGCTGCACAATCTGGAATCGAACCGGGTGCTGCTCACCTATCTGTCGATCGCGTTCGTCGCGGCATACCTCGCCATCCGGCTGCGCAGCGTCATCCGTTCGCTGCTCTCACTGGTTCCCGTGCTGATCGCTGTCGGGCTGTCGGCGCTCGTGGAATTCGCGTTCGACCTGAAGCTGTCGCCGCTGACGACGGTCAGTGCTCCTCTGGTGGTGGCGATCTGTACCGAGTTCACCTCACTGATCCTGTTGCGTTTCGTGGAGGAGCGCGGGCGGGGACTCGCGCCCCGCGCCGCCATGGACCACACCGCCGCACGAACCGGACGTGCGTTCATCGTGTCCGGTCTCACCGCGGTGTCCGGTGTCGCGGTGATCGCCAGCTCCTCCATGCCGCTGCTGCGCAACTTCGGCATCATCGTGGGCTCGAACGTGCTGGTCGCCCTGTTGAGCGCGCTGGTCTTCCTGCCGCCGATGCTCATCTGGGCCGAATCGGGAGGCCGGAACTGGATCTCCCGCCACCTGATCACCGAAGAAGCGCTCGCCGCCAACGTCGCGGCCGAGGCGGCTGCCGGGACCGCATGACCTTGTTCGACGACCGCGGTGCCGACGCGGTCGAGGCCGACGCGTCCGCCGAGCCCGTCACCTGGAGTGTCGCCGAACTCGGCAATGCGATCCTCGTCGGCCTCAGGGCAAGCTTCCCCACCGAGGTCTGGGTGAGCGGGGAGATCCGCTCCCTGCGACCCCCCAACCGCAACGGGCACCAGTACTTCGATCTGATCGAGCCGGGCGTGGAACCGGGGGCCTACCCCCGGGCGAAGATGTCGGTGAACCTGTTCCGCACCGCCCGGGCCCAGATCGCCGAGGTGCTCCGCGCGGCCACGGGCTCGGCCGAGCTCACCGAGGGCATCGAAGTCCGCATCCGGGCGCGCGTCGACTGGTGGGTCGCCGGCGGCCAGCTCCGTCTCATCATGTCCGACATCGATCCCGTGTTCACGCTCGGGCAACTGGACGCACAACGACGGGCGCTGCTGGCCCAGCTGAAGTCCGAGGGCCTCCTGGATCGCAACTCCGAGCTGGCCGTGCCGCCGGTACCGCTGCGTGTCGGTCTGGTCACCAGCGCCGGGTCGGCAGCGTACGAGGACTTCGTGGACGAGTTGCGCGGGAGCCGGTACGCGTTCGACGTGGTGCTCGCCGATGCCCGGGTCCAGGGTGCCGAGGCGGTGCCCACGCTCGTGGCCGCCATCGCCCGCCTGACCGCGGAACCCCTCGACGTGATCGCCGTGGTCCGCGGGGGCGGGTCCCGCACCGACCTCGTCGCGTTCGACCACAGCGATGTCGCCCACGCGATCGCCCGTTCCCCGGTGCCGGTGTTCACCGGCGTGGGCCATGAGATCGACCGCAGCGTCGCGGACGAAGTCGCCCACACGGCGTTCAAGACCCCGACCGCCACGGCGTCGGGACTCGTGACGCTCGTGGGCGCCGCCGAAACCGCCTGGGTGGAATCCACGGCGCGGCTCGCTCGGCTGGGCGACCTCCATCTCGCATCGGCGAGAAGCCGACTGCAGGGTCGCCTTCGACGGGTCGGACACGCCGCGCGGGTCGCCGACACCCGCGCGGCGGGACACGTCGCGGCCTTACGACGTCAACTCATGCACGCGGCGGCGATCCGTCTTCGCAGCGCGGAACGGGATCGCCACTTCCGTGTCGACCGCCTGACATCGATGGCACCGAGGCGCCTCGAGCAACAGACCCGACGACTGGTCGCCGCAGACGACGTCCTGCGTGCATACGACCCGGCCCGGATCCTCGCCCGTGGGTGGTCGCTCACCCGGGATGCCAACGGCAACCTCGTCCGATCCGGCGACCAGGTGGCGCCGGGGGACGCCCTCGTCACCCGGCTCGCCGACGCAACCCTCACCAGCACCGTCACCGCCACCACGACGGAGGAGGACTCCCCATGACCACCGACGAAGCCGAGGCTCCTGCAGCCTCCTACGCCGAAGCGACCGCGGAGATCGACGCGATCCTCACCGAACTCGAACGCGACGACCTCGACGTCGACCTGCTGGCGACAAAGGTGCGCCGCGCCGCGGAGCTGCTCACCTGGTGTCGTTCGCGCATCCGTGTGGCCACCGAGGAGGTCGCGACCGCGGTCCGCGCCCTCGACGACGACGCCGCCGAAGACCGGGGCGACGACCACCCCTGAGGAACTCGGCGGAGTCACCCATTCCGGCGGGAGGATGTGCGATCGTGGAGGGGTGATGTCGACCGGACCGATCATCGCTGCGACCGCGCCCCTCGGCTGGTGCCTGGCCGCGTTCGCGGTGTACGCGATCGTCGCGATCCCCTTGGTCTTCTGGGGTCTGGGCCGCACCGGCAAGCGCGGTGTGGCGTGGCTGGTGCTTCCCGGTCTGGCCGCGGTCGCCGCGGTGGGGCTGTGGCTGTACGTCCACGATCAGGTGGTCGTGTGAGCCCCGCTCCGGCGACGTCACCGGTCACGGCCCGCATCCGCCTGCCCGACCAGTCCGCGGTCCGCCTTCAGGGCGTGACCTTCCGGCGCGGCGGCGTCCGTCTGCTGGAAGAGATCGACCTGTCGATCGAGCGCAACACCTGTTACGGCATCGCCGCCAACGCCGAAGCCGAGCTGGCGGCGCTGGCCGACATCATCGCGGCGGCGATCCGGCCCACGACCGGATCGGTCCAGGTCGTCGGTTTCGACTCGGCGCGCGAACCCGACGAGATCCGGCGGCGCCTGGGCTATCTGCCCCACCCCCACGGCGTTCCCGGACATCTGCGCGCGGAGGAATACCTGACGATTCAGGCCGCCGCGCTGGGTGTCCCCAGAGAGCGGTGGCAGTCCATGACCGACACGTTGTTGACCCTCGTGGGCATCGCGGGCCGTCAACGCGCGTTCACCGACCAGTTGAGTCCGTCGGCGAGGCAACTGCTGGGAGTCGCCGGCGCGTTGGTCCAGGACCCCGGCGTCGTGGTGCTGCACGAGCCGACCGCGGGGCTCGATGCCAGGGCACGGGGTCGGCTCTGGAACATGCTGCACCGACTCACCGACGTTTCACGGACGATCATCGTGTGCAGCCGGCAGCTCTCGGAACTCTCCGCGGGCTGCGCGCAGATCGCGGTTCTCGACAAGGCCAGAATCGTCGACCACGGCCCACCGGCCGACGTCGTGGGCCGACTGGGCGGAGCCCGGCGCATCCGGGCGCGGCTCGCGAACGGCGCGGTCCGCACACACACCGTCGCCGACGAAGCGGCCCAGGCCGCGTTGCTGCGCAAGCTGGTCGCGGCCGGAGTCGAGCTCGTCGAGTTCGCCGAGGTCGCCCCCGAACTCGACGACCTCGAACGTTCCCGGGCCCCCACGGCCGGCCACCGGGTGCGGGCGGTGGGGGGAGCATCGACGCGCACCAGGGTGAGGTCGTGGGCAGCCCGGTCCGCCGCGACCTGCTGCTGCGTTCGCTGCGATCGAACACCAACGCCGCGATCCTGGGCGTCTGGGCACTGGTGATCGTGGCCATCGGTGCGCTCGTGCTGATCAACAGGATCGGCCTGGATC
>CAZEAV010000258.1:0-4776 GCA_964510215.1 uncultured Iamiaceae bacterium | reverse complement strand
GTTGCGCGTACGGAAGTGGCTGCCGTGGTCGCTCGCGTAGATCACCAGCGCGTCGGCCGCGACCCATGCGTCCACATAACCTCCGCGTCGCTTCGGGGGCACCGGCTGTTTCTCGAACCGGGCTTTGCGGCGACCGGCGGGTAGGCGAGGACCGCGGTCAGACGCGAGGTGCCATTTGCCGACGTACCCCGTGCGGTAGCCGAGGGCGCCGAGGCGGGTGGCAAGCGTTTCGACGCCATCGGGAAGTGCCAAGCCGTTCCGCCAGCAGCCCAGATCGGTGGGCCACCGGCCGGTCTGGATCGACGCCCGCGCCGGGCCGCACACCGGTTGCACCGTGAACGCCGCATCGAAGGTCGTGCCCTCGGCGGCAAGGCCGTCGAGGGCGGGCGTAGTCGCCAATCGCTGGCCGTAGCAGCCCATCGTGTCGGGGCGTTGTTGGTCGCTGAGCACGATCAGCACATCGCTGTGGCGGGTCACCACCCAACTTTGCCGTCAAGGGCGGTCGAGTCGCCCCATGCATGGGCGCGCGCCGGCCGGTCGGGCGCACGCTCGCCGAGATCGGAGGCGCCCCAACCGCGGGCGCGCACGCAGCGCGACCCCGAGCCTCTCCCCCGCTATCGCGTTGAGGTTGAGCGCACCTGGCGAGCCACGCTGACAACGGGCGACGGGGCCTGCGGGCATCGAGATGTGGGTGGCGGCGAAGCGGCCGAATCGGGCGAGGACTCGGAACCCGAGACATCTTGCAGTCTCATTTGGCCGAGGTTCCCCTCAGCTATATGCGAGTATCGGCTCCGTCGATCATTCCGATCTTTCGCAGCGACCTCCAGGCGGAAGTGCTCGCGATCTTCTACGAACGCCCCGGTGTGGAATCCAACGTCGTCGACCTTGTGGACCGACTCGGCCGTCCGCTGACCACCGTCGCCCGGGAGGTCCACCGGCTCGTCGCCGGTGATCTCCTTGTAGCCCGTCACATCGGACGCTCGAAACTCGTGACCGCCAACTGGGATCTGCGTTGGGCCGATGCGCTGTCCACCGTGCTTGCCCACACCGTAGGTTTTCCCGTGCGCATCACGGCCGCACTCGACCAAAGAGGTCATGTTCCGACTCGGGCACGCTACCCAAGATGCGGCGCTCCATTACCAGCACGCCACCGTCGCGAGAGATCAGGAAATTGCGGGAGAACTCGATCGACTGCTCAAAGCGAGGAACTACTCACAGCCTCAATCCGACGAATGACCGCTCGGCCACTGGGATTCATGGGCCGAACGGACGCAACACTGAACGTGGCGGTTGCTGACGCTGCGTCGTCTCCCTGGTATACCAGCTTGGGAAGCTGATGTTCTACCGCTGAACTACACCCGCAAGGTTTGGCGACACCCTACCCGCGCCCTCGGACACGGTTTCGAACCTGGGGGGCCGCAGCAGCCGGCTCGAGGCCGATCCGGGTCGTGGGGCCGGGCTTTGTCCGCGGGACGCGCACATCAGGGATGTCCCGCAGTCCAGTGGCCCAGGCGATCGCGGTGTTCGTCGAGGAAGTGGCGCGACCAGATGCTGAAGTAGCTGAACGGGTACAGGAACCGGAACCCGCGGTACGTGTCGATTCGCCGGACCGCATCGTCGGCGAGCGGGCGGGTCGACTCAGGACCCTCCGAGGACAGCCGTCGTGGCGCGGACCATCGCTCGAAGACGAGTTCGTGCAGCTTGCCGAAGTCAGAGAGCGGATCGAGGAACCGGGCGTGTCCGAAATCGAGCAGGCACGAGAGACCGGTGTCGTCCACCAGCATGGTCTCGATCCACCCATCGCCATGGGCGAGATCGCCCCCACCGCCCCCACGTTCGGCTCCAACTCGCGACGGCCGGGTCGAGGGACGCGCCCAGAGCGGCGCGGCCCTGCGGGATGACGCCCGGCGGGGCGAGACCGAGCCGCGCCTCGGCGAACCCGGCGCGATGGCTGAACTTGCTGCGATGATGGGAGTTGACAGACGGCGTACCCAACGAGGAGAGGTGCCGAGGCATGAGTCGGGTCATTGTCGGAATCGATGGTTCCCGAAACAGTCAGGATGCGCTCCGTTGGGCGGCGGCACGCGCGGAACGGACCGGCGACGAGGTCGTCGCCGTGTTCGCGTGGTCGTTCTTCGACCAGGGCCAGCTCACCCCTGGCGAGTCGATGAAACCCGAATTCAGCGATGAGGACGCGAGACGCGTCCTCGCCAGAGTGGTCGATCCCACCGGGCTGGACGGGACGGTGCGCCGGCACACCATCAACGGGAAGGCCCCCGAGGGCATCACGGGGTACGCCAGCCCCGACGACTTGATCGTGGTCGGCGCTCGCGGGCTCGGCGGGTTCAAGGGGCTGTTGCTCGGCTCGGTCAGCCAACGGGTCCTCGAACTCGCGCCGTGCCCGGTCGCGGTGATCCGTGAGGGCGGACACGAGGCCCGCGGCGGAGAGATCGTGGTGGGCGTCGACGGCTCGGATGTGTCGGTACGGGCGCTGCACTGGGCTGCAGCCGAGGCGGCCGCCCTCGGTGCGCCGATCCGCATCGTGCACGCCTGGCAATGGCCGCTCTTCGCCGAGCTCGCCGCGCCCGAGGTGTACGAGGCGCTGGAGGACAGTGCCGCAGGCGTCCTCGCTCAGGCGGCGGCCGATCCTTCCCTCGATGGATTGGACGTCGAGGTCGAAGCCGTGAACGGCGGCGCGGCCCAGGCACTTCTCGCCCACGACGCTGACGCGGCGATGTTCGTCGTGGCGGCCCGCGGGCGTGGCTCGCTGGAGCGATTGGTCCTGGGTTCGACCAGTCGCCAGCTCACGCAGCATGCGACGGCGCCCGTCGTGGTCGTGCGCTCCCGCGACTGACGGGAACGGGCGTGTGCTGAGTGCGTTGGCCGGCCCGGTGCAATCGCCGGGCAGCCCGGACCGTCGCGTCGTCCCGCGGTCCCGTCCGACCGCGGACTCGCCGGTCAACTCGGCTGGTATTCGGCGCGCAGGGCGCGTTTGAGGAACTTGCCGTTGGCGTTCTGAGGGAGTGGCTCGTCTCGGAAGTGGAGGTGGCGGGGGATCTTGAAGCCGGCCAGTCGTTCGGCCAGGAATCGGCGCAGTTCCTCGGCGTCGGCGGCCGCGCCGGGCTCGAGGTGCACCACCGCGGCGACTTCTTCGCCGAGGCGATCGTCCGGCACGCCGAACACCGCCACCTCGGCGATGTCGGGGTGTTCATAGATCGCCGCTTCGACCTCGGAGCAGTACACGTTCTCCCCGCCTCGCAGCACCATGTCCTTGGCCCGGTCGACCAGGAACAGGAACCCATCCGCGTCGATGCGGCCGATGTCGCCGGTGTCGAACCACCCGTCCACGATCGCCTCGGCCGTGGCTTCGGGTCGGTTCAGATAGCCCTTGATGACCACCGGACCCTTCACCCACAACTGCCCGATGGTGTCGGGGTCCCGGGGCAACTCGGCCCCGAGGGAATCGCACAACTTGGCCTCCAGCGTGGGCACGACGGGCCCGCACGATGCCGGCTTGGCCTCATAGGTGGCAGCCATGTTGGCCGTGACGATGCCGGAGGTCTCGGTCAGGCCGTAGCCCGTGGTGGCCGACCCCTCGCCCAGGGCATCACCGATCTTGTCGACGAGGTCCGGCGGCATCGGAGCCCCGCCGCCCGACAGCGACGCCAGCGACGAGGTGTCACGCGACGCGTAGTCGGGATGCAGCAACAATTCGCGGCTCATCGTGGGAACTCCCGCGAGGTTCGTGACCCCTTCGCGTTCGATCAGCTCCAGCGCCCGCCCCGCGTCCCATTTGTGCATCAGCACGAGGGTGCCGCCGGCCAGGGTGACCGGATGCAGCACGCAGTTGCAGGCCGTGACATGGAACAGCGGCGTGGTCGCCAGGTAGACGAGCGGTTTCGCTTCGGGCGCGACGGCGTCGTTTCCGCCGTCACCGTCGCTCGACGCCGTCGCCTCGGTCGGCTCCTCGGCCGCGGCGGCCGCCTGTGCGGTCGCGGTGACCAGCGCCCAGAACACCAGGTGCAGGACGTTGTGCACCGAGCCGCGGTGGGTGATCTGCGCGCCTTTCGGCGTGCCCGTGGTGCCCGAAGTGTAGAAGATCGTGGCATCGTCGTCGGGGTCGATGTCGGCGTCGGGCAGGCCCTCGGGCGCGTCGCCGTCGACGACGTCACGCCAGCGGGCGACCCCGGTCGGCAGGTCGCTGTCCACCCGGGCGGCGATCACCTCCAGCGACTGATCGCGTCGCAGGTCGTGAAGGATCGGCACCAGCCGATCGAGCCGCTCGTCGTCGACCACCACGACCTTGGGCCGGGCGTCGCGCAGCGCGAAGTCCATCTCTGCCGTCGTCCACCAGGCGTTCATGCCGACCAGCGCCGCGCCGACCGACACGGTCGCCCAGTAGGTGATGACCCACTCGGGATAGTTCCGCATCGCCACCGCCACCCGGTCGCCCGAGCGCACCCCGTAGTGGTCGCGCAACTGATGCGCCAGGGCCCGCACGAGCCGATGGGTTTCGGCGTAGGAGAGGCGTTCGTCCTCGAAGACGAGATACGGCTCGTCGCCCCGTAGCGCCGAGAGCTCCCAGATCGCACGCATGTCGGCCGGCGCCGTGGTGAAGACTCGATTCGTCTGCCCACGGATCTCGATCTCGTCCATCGCGAACGGGCCACCGGGTGCGGTCATCTGTTGCCAGGCATCGAGAAAGTGGCGGACCGGATCGGAATGCACTGGCTGTCTCCTTCTGCTCGGGGCGACCGGGTTCGGGCCCCTGGTGGC
>CAZEAV010000257.1:0-4780 GCA_964510215.1 uncultured Iamiaceae bacterium | reverse complement strand
GGCGGCACCGGTCCGGGACGCATGCCGCGAGGCCGGGGTCCAGCTCCAGGAGTTCGTGTCGCACTCCTCCATGCCCTGTGGGTCGACCATCGGACCGTCGCTCGCGGTCGGTCTGGGCATTCCGGTCGTCGATGTCGGTGTGCCCCAGCTCGCCATGCACTCGGTCCGCGAGGTGTGCGCCGCGAGCGACCACGCCCAGTTGACACGCGCCTTCACCCGGTATCTGTCCCGGCAGTGACAGAAACCGTCCGACTTCGGCGTTGGCAGCAACGCGCCCTGGAACGCCTGGATCAGACCGACTCGGAGGATTTTCTCGCGGTCGCCACGCCCGGATCGGGCAAGACGACGTTCGCGCTCACCGCGCTGCGTCGCCAGCTTGCGAGGCACCCGCACAGCCGCGTGGTGGTGGTCGCCCCGACCGCGCACCTCAAGACGCAGTGGCGCGATGCCGCCCGACATTTCGGCCTCACCCTCCCGGACCGCTGGCGCCCCGGCGACGGATCCCTTCCCGCCGACGTGCACGGCATCGTCACGACCTACCAACAACTGGCGAGCTCGGCCGACGCGATCGGACGGATCGCCCGGGGCGGGCTGGTGGTGCTGGACGAGATCCACCACGCGGCCGACGAACGGGCATGGGGCCAGGGTGCACGGACTGCGTTCGCCGGCGCCGTATGGCGTCTGGCCCTGTCGGGAACCCCGTTCCGTTCCGACTCCCACGCCATACCTTTCGTGCGCTATGCGCTGGACGAGGCGATGCCCGACTTCGAGTACGGCTACGGCGACGCGCTGGCCGACGCCGGCGTCATCCGGCCAATCGAGTTCCCGGCCCTGGACGGCGAGATGGAGTGGGTGGCACCCGACGGCGCCACCCAGCGGGCGTCGTTCGCCGACCCCCTCACCGCGACGCTGGCCGCACAACGGCTCCGGACGGCACTCTCACCCGAAGGGGACTGGCTCCCCACCGTGATCGACGCGGCACAGACCCACCTCGATGCGCTCCGCCGAACCCGACCGGACGCCGCGGCACTGGTGATCGCCATCGACCAGGACCACGCGCGGGCGATTGCGCGCCTGATCCGGCGTCGCCACGGAGCCCGGGTGGTGGTGGCGACTTCGGATGACGCGGCCGCGTCCGAACGGATCGCGCGCTTTGCGACGTCCCGGGATCCGTGGCTGGTCGCGGTCCGCATGGTGTCCGAAGGCGTGGACATCCCCCGTCTCGCCGTGGGCGTCTACGCGACGACCACCACGACCGAGCTGTTCTTCCGCCAGGCGGTCGGCCGACTGGTGCGCCACCGCCCGGGCGACGAGGACCTCGTCGCCCGGTTGTTCATCCCCGATGATCCACGTCTCCGGCACCGGGCCGCGGAGATCGCGCGGATACGTCGTCATCATCTCCGTACTGCGCCGCGCGTCCTCCGGGACCCGGACGCGGCCGCGACCGAGACCGAGGAACAGATGTCGCTGTTCGCTGCGGTGTCGGCGACGCCGATCGGGTCGATCAGCCCGACGCCGGCGATAACGCCGATCGGCGATACGTCCGGGTCTGGTGTGGCCGGTGACGCGCTGACGTTCGAACTCCCGCCGCTCCCCCGACGCACGGCCGATGACGACGGCCACGACGCCGTTGGCGCTCAACGGTCCGGCCTGGCACGGCGTGACCGGCTCCGCGCGCTCAACGCGGCACGGGCAGGTGACCTGGTGCGTCACGCGAACCTCTCACACGCCAAGGTCAATGCGGAACTGAACCGGCTCGTCGGTATCGAGCGGATCACCGAGGCCACGGTCACCCAACTGCAACGCCGGCTCGAGGCGGCGGACCGCTGGCTGCGACAGTGACCGGCCCGGCGTCGTGCTCGGAGCGTCAGGGTCGGTCGCTGGGCCAGTTCGGTTGGAGTAGGTGCCACTGGTACGGGGCGGCGCGGATGAGTGTCTCCATGCGTCGGGCGAGCTCTGCGGTGATCCGCTGCACATCCTCGCGCAGCTTGCCCTGCCGGGTGGTGTCCACCGGTTCGTCTACGACGAACCGGTGCCGTCTGCCGTCGTAGTAGGGCGCCGCGGTCACCAACGGGGCACCGCTCCGCAGCGCGAGGGTCGCGGGTCCCGCCGGCAACGTGGTCTTCTCTCCGAAGAACGTGACTTCGACACCGTCGCCGGCCAGGTCCCGGTCACAGACCAGACACAGGACCCGGTTCCGGCGCAGGGCACGGGCGCACGCGGTTCCCGCGCCGGGCCCCAGGGCGACGAGTTCCATACCCAACGACGCCCGCAGCGACACGAACCATTCGGCCAGCTCGGGCGGCTCGATCGCCTCGGCGACCGCGGTCACCGGAATTTCGCGGAACTGGGCCAGCCAGAAAGCCGCCCATTCCCATCCCCCCAGATGGGGCAGGGCGATGATGACGCCACGGCCCTGTTCCCTGGCATCGGTGACCGCGTCGAAGCCGGTGATGGTGACCCCGGCGTCGAGAACCTCGGGCGGCGTCCCGGGGAGGCGGAACGACTCGATCCAGTACCGCGCGTAACTGGTGAAGGTGTCGCGTACGATCCCGTCCACCACCTCCGGGGCCAGGTCCCGGCCGTAGAGGCGGGCGATGTTGCGCTCCACCTGGGCACGCCGCCCAGGCATGAAACGCGCGCCGAGGGAGCCCACGAGCCTCTCCGAACCGGGCAGCAGCGATTCGGGCACCCCGCGTGCGGCGAGCGCGGCAGCCCGGTAGGCGACGTAGACCGGTGGCACCCTGGATCGCATCGTGATGCCGGAGCGACCTCAGCGATGGGTGCCGAACGCGCGCCGACGGCTCGCCCGCTCGGGGTTCCGGCTCATGCGGCGACCACGACGACGGGGGGTGGCACGCATGGCCGGAGGCACCGAAGCCTGCCGCCAGACCTTCACGAACCGCTGGGCGGCCGTGATCCCGGTCAGCGCCAACATCACCCACAACACGATGATGAGCAGGTTCGAGAACAGCAGGCCGAAGCCCAACACCACCAGCCGCTCGGCCCGTTCCATCAGGCCACCTTTCGCGTCGAATCCCAACGACTCGGCCTTGGCCCGTTCATAGGAGATCAACATGGACAGCGCCAGCACGGCCATCGGCAGCACGGCGATACGACCCGGGTGCCCCGACGCCAGATACCACGCCACCCCGCCCAGCAGGAGCGCGTCGGTGAGCCGGTCCGACACCGAGTCGAAGAACGCCCCACGCGGCGACGCGGTGCCGGATGCTTTCGCGACCGCGCCGTCCAACACGTCGGGCACCGCGGTCAGGACCAACAGCACCAGGCCGAGACGCAGTGCTCCGGCCCCGATGGCGATCGCCCCACCGACGGCCATCGCCACCCCGAATGCCGTCAGGTGGTCGGCGCGTACTCCCGTTCGCAGCAGGTTCCTGCCGATGGGCTTCAGGCGTTGTTCGGCCTGTGCTCGGAATCGGCCGTCGAACATGGGTTCTCCTCGATGGGTCCGCCTCAGCCTACCGCCGCGCCCGGCGTCACCGGGTGTTCCAGTCCTCGGGATTGTCCTCGATCAGTACATCCAGGACCCGGCCGTCGTAACCGTCGACGAAGACCAGCCCGCGTTTGAGGGGATGCTCCTCGGCCGAATAGAACAGGATCCTCCAGGTCGGCCGGCTCAGCCAGCCCCGCCACCCCCTCTGTGCCGACGCATGGCCGATCGGCACGCTGACCGAGCGGGAAGCCGCGGCGAGCGCGTCTTCCTCGTCCACGTCCAGGCTCCGGCCCGTGACCAGGCAGTAGGCACCGAAGACGATCAACGCCACGGCGGCGCCACCGGTACCGACGTTCAACAGGATCGGGTCCTGCGATCGCCGCACCAGCCACGCCACACCGGCCACGACGCCGATGACGAGGTAGAGGACGCCGGGAATACGCCGCCGACTGTTGTCCGGGAACAACACGACGTCCTGAGCCCCCGTCGAGGACTCCTGCGTCGTGGACTCGTCGGCCGGGGGCTCCGCGGGAGTCGCCGCGTCACTCATGGAACGAGGGTACCGGCCGGCACGGCGACGCCGGTCATCGTCCCGGCCAGGCATCGCGCAGCTTCTCCCAGGTCACATCGAGCGGTTCGGGCAGGACCCGGGTCTCGGCGACCGCGGTCATGAAGTTGGAATCCGCGATCCACCGAGGCAGCACGTGGACATGGAGGTGATCCGGCACGCCCGCGCCGGCACCGCGTCCGAGGTTCACTCCGACGTTCACACCGTCGGGGGCATAGGCGGTTTTGATCGCGATCACCGCGGCCCGCACCCCCTGCCACAGCTCGGTGTAGGTGTCCTCTGTGAGATCCTCCAACGCGGCGACCGGCCGCTTGGGCAGGACCATCAGGTGCCCGCTGCCATAGGGGTAGGCGTTCAGGATCGCGAAACACCACTTGCCATGCCAGAGGATGTGGGTGACGCCGTCGGGTTCCCCCGAGGCGTAGATCCGTTCGAACAACGATCGCCCCGAGTCGTCCGGCTCCAGGTCCCGGCCGTCGGTGTCGTTCATCGATGCGATGTAACGGCTCCGCCACCCCGCCCAGATCCGGTCGATCGTCATGATGCCGCCGGTGTCGCAGGGGCGACCGAGAGTCCACGGTCGGCGATCTCGGCGGTGATCCGGGCGATGACGTCGTCCACGGCGACGTCACGCTCCACCGCTCCCCCACGAGGGTTCACGCCGACAGTGGTGTGGGCGACGTCGTCGTCACCCACGACCAGAACGTAGGGGATCTTCTCGGTCTTGGCCTTGCGGATCCGGTTGCCGAGTTTCTCGT
>CAZEAV010000256.1:0-4781 GCA_964510215.1 uncultured Iamiaceae bacterium | reverse complement strand
GGTCCACCGGCCGGACTCCCGATCGATCGTCGGGAGGTTGCGCCCGTGGCGCGTGCGCATCCTCCCGAGGTCGGTGGTGGTGGTTCGGCCGGTCGATCGGTCGGCCGGGGGCGTCAGGCTACACAGTCCGACGTGGGATCACCCGGCAGGGGATCGGCCGCGTTCGCGTGGGATTCAGGTGCGCCAGGCGGCGAGTTCGCGGCGGGCGATCGTCCGTTTGTGGACCTCGTCGGGGCCGTCGGCCAGGCGCAGGGTGCGCAGGCCCGCGTACATGCGGGCGAGCGGGAAGTCGTCGGAAACACCCGCGCCACCGAATGCCTGGATCGCCCGGTCCACCACCCGCAGCGCCACGTTCGGGGCGACCACCTTGATCGCCGCGATCTCGGTCGCCGCGCCCTTGTTGCCCACGGTGTCCATCAACCAGGCGGCCTTGAGCGTGAGCAGCCGGGCCTGTTCGATCTCCACGCGGCTCATGGCGATCCACTCCCGGATCACGCCCTGGTCGGCGAGTGGCTTGCCGAATGCCACCCGGTTGCTCACCCGTTCGCACATCAGTGCCAGTGCCCGCTCGGCGGCGCCGACGCAGCGCATGCAGTGGTGGATTCGGCCCGGTCCGAGCCTTGCCTGGGCGATCGCGAACCCGCCGCCGGGTTCGCCGAGCACGTTGGTGATCGGCACCCGGACATCGGAGAAGGTGATCTCGCAGTGCCCCTCGCGATCGGCATACCCGAACACGGTGAGGTTCCGGACGACCTCGACGCCGGGCGTGTCCATCGGCACCAGCACCATCGACTGCTGCGGGTGACGGGGTGCGTCCGGGTCGGTCTTGCCCATCACGATCAGGATCCTGCACCGGTCACTCGCCGCACCGGAGATGAACCACTTGTGGCCGTTGATCACGTAGTCGTCGCCGTCGCGCCGGATCGAGCACTCGATGTTCGTGGCGTCCGAGGAGGCGACCGCAGGCTCGGTCATGGCGAACGCGGATCGGATCTCACCGGCGAGCAGCGGTTGCAGCCACCGCTCCTGTTGCTCGGGCGTCCCGAACATCGTGATAATTTCCATGTTGCCGGTGTCGGGCGCCGAACAGTTGCAGGCCTCCGAACCCAGCGCCGACGTGCCCATGATCTCCGCGAGCGGCGCATAGTCGAGGTTCGACAGACCCTCGTTCCACTCGGTGCGGTGCGGCTGGAAGAGGTTCCACAGCCCCCGTTGGCGCGCCTCGACCTTGAGGTCCTCGATGACCGGGGGATGGAAATGGGGGTCGCCCGACGCGGCCATCTGCTCGGCGTAGGTTGCCTCGGCGGGTCGGACGTGGGAATCCATGAACGCGTGCAGCGTTTCGGCGAGTGCCGCGCTGGTTGCGGAGGGAGCGAAATCCATGGGGTGACCGTAGCCCTTCGGGGAACGTCGTGGCGGGTGCGATCCCGGGGGTCAACTCGGGTGGCCCCGACAGTGGTCCTGGCAGCAAATAGTTGACACGGACCGGTTCCGTTGCGTTATCTGTCTCGGCGTGTCCAAACCACTCGTCATCGTCGAATCGCCCGCCAAGGCCCGTACCATCGCGGGCTTTCTGGGCAATGACTACGAAGTGATGTCCTCGGTCGGACACGTGCGCGACCTGGCACCCAAGGGCCTGAACGTCGACGTGGACAACGGCTTCAAACCCACCTATGAGGTGTACGCGAACAAGAAGGATGTGATCCGGAACCTCAAGAAGGCCTTGGCCGACGCCAGCGAGTTGTATCTCGCCACCGATGAGGACCGTGAAGGTGAGGCGATCTCCTGGCACCTGCTGGAGATCCTCAAACCCGAGGTGCCGGTGAAACGTATGGTGTTCCACGAGATCACCCCCGGCGCGATCGAGTCCGCGGTCCGCAACTGGCGAGACATCGACTACGGCCTGGTGGACGCCCAGGAGGCCCGGCGCATCGTGGACCGGCTGTTCGGGTATCCGGTCTCGGAGGTCATGTGGCGCAAGGTCGCCCGGGGTCTGTCGGCCGGTCGGGTGCAGAGTCCCGCGGTCCGCCTGGTCGTCGAGCGGGAGCGGGCCCGGATGGCCTTCGTCGCCGCCGACTACTGGGACCTCGACGCGGCTTTTCCCACCGATCCCGCCTTCACGGCCGGCCTGGTGGCGCTGGACTCCCAGCGGATCGCGACCGGCAAGGACTTCGATGCTGCGGGCCGGCCCACCAAGGACGACGTCCGGGTGCTCGACGAGGCGAGCGCCGGACGCCTCCGAGAGAGCCTGGAAGCCCCGGGCACCACCTGGACCGTGCGCTCGGTCACCGAGAAGCCGTTCACGTCCCGGCCCAAGGCGCCGTTCATGACCTCCACGCTGCAACAGGAGGGCGGCCGCAAGCTGCGCCTGTCGGCGGCCCAGGTCATGCGCATCGCCCAGGGTCTGTACGAGCGGGGATTCATCACCTACATGAGGACCGATTCGACGAACCTGTCGGACACGGCGGTGGCAGCCGCCCGTGCCCAGGTGCAGGAGCTCTACGGCGGTGACTATCTGCCGACGTCGCCGCGGGTCTATTCCCGCAAGGTGAAGAACGCGCAGGAGGCCCACGAGGCGATCCGGCCGGCCGGTGACCGGTTCCGCACCCCCGATTCGGTCGCCGGCGAACTGAGCGGCCAGGACCGGGCGCTGTACGAGTTGATCTGGAAGCGCACGGTGGCATCGCAGATGGCCGATGCGAAAGGCCGGACCGTGTCGGCGCGCATCGCCGGTGTCACCGCGGGCCGCGAGGTCGAGGCCACCTTCGCCGCGTCGGGACGCACGATCACCTTCCCCGGGTACATGCGGGCGTACGTGGAAGGCTCCGACGACCCCGAAGCCGCGCTGGACGACCGGGAGACCCTGCTGCCGCCGCTGTCGGAGGGACAGGTCCTCGGCGCCCCGGCGCTGGAGCCCAAGGGCCACACCACCTCACCGCCCGCGCGCTACACCGAGGCCTCGCTGGTCAAGCGCCTCGAGGAGCTCGGTATCGGTCGCCCGTCCACCTATGCGTCGATCATGCAGACGATCCAGGACCGCGGGTACGTGTGGAAGAAGGGATCGGCGCTCGTTCCCACCTGGACGGCCTTCGCGGTGATCAACGTCCTGGAGCAGCATTTCGGCGACCTGGCCGATTACGCGTTCACCGCCCGCCTGGAGGACGACCTCGACGAGATCGCCGCCGGGCACAAAGAACGCGAACGGTGGTTGCACAGCTTCTGGTTCGGGAACGGATCCGCGGGTCTGTCGGAGCTGGTGGCGAGTGCTCCCGAAGGCATCGACGCCGCCGCGGTGAACTCGATCCCGATCGGCGCCGACTCCGACGGCGTGCCGATCGTGGTGAAGCCCGGCAAGTTCGGGCCGTATGTCAAACGGGGTGAGGACACCGCGTCGGTGCCCGACGATCTACCGCCGGATGAGATGACCGTCGAAGTGGCCCTGGGCCTGCTGGAGGCGCCCAGCGGCGACCGCGAGGTGGGGGTCGATCCCGAGACGAACTTGACCGTCTACGCCAGGGCCGGGCGCTTCGGGCCGTATGTCCAGCTCGGTGAGATGCCCGAGAGCGGGGCGAAAGGGGCCACGAAACCGAAGACGGCGTCACTGTTCCAGGACATGACGCTGGAGTCGATCACCCTTCAGGACGCCCTCCGTCTGTTGAGCCTGCCCCGGGTCGTGGGCGTGGACCCCCAGGATCCCGACGCCACGCCCATCACCGCGCAGAACGGCAGGTACGGCCCCTACCTGAAAAAAGGTTCCGACAGCCGCAGCCTGGAGTCGGAGGACCAGCTCTTCAGTGTCGATCTGGACCAGGCGCTGGCGATCTTCGCACAGCCCAAACGCAGGCGGGGTCAGGCCCAGCCGGCCGCGCCGCTCCGCGAGCTGGGCGACGACCCGGCGACCGGGAAGCCGGTGGTGGTCAAGGACGGTCGATTCGGGCCGTATGTGACCGACGGGGAGACCAACGCGTCGCTGCGCAAAGGCGACCGGCCCGAAGAGGTGACGATCGAACGGGCTGCCGAACTGCTGCAGATCCGTCGCGAGAAGGCGCCGGCGAAGAAGAAGGCGGCGAAGAAGAAATCGACCGCCAAGAAGGCGGGCGCGAAGAAGAAATCGACCGCGAAGAAGGCGGGCGCGAAGAAGTCGACCGCCAAGAAGTCGGGCGCGAAGAAGCCCACGCCGAAAAAGGGCTGACACCGTGGTCGAGGGGGCGGCCGTGCACGACCCCGGGCGCGGGCGCTTCATCGTCCTCGAGGGTGGCGAGGCGTCGGGCAAGTCCACCCAGGCGCGCCTTCTGGCCGGGCGACTGGGCGCCGTGGCGACCCGGGAGCCGGGGGGCACCGCACTGGGGGAGCGGTTGCGGGAGCTCGTGCTCGACCCCGTGACGGGCGAGCTGGACGCGCGCACCGAGTTGTTGTTGATGGCGGCGGCCCGGGCCGAACACGTCGCCCGGGTGATCGCTCCCGCGCTCCGCGCCGGTTCCGATGTGGTCTGTGACCGGTTCTCGGCGTCGTCGGTGGCGTATCAGGCCCATGGGCGTGGTCTTTCGCCCGAGGAGGTGGCAGGCCTGTCGCGCTGGGCGTCAGGGGGGTTGGAGCCGGATCTGGTCGTGCTGTTGGACCTGGACGAAGCGACCCGCGCCGCCCGCCTCGGCACCGACCTGGACCGCCTCGAATCCGCCGGTGGGGCGTTCCACCGCCGGGTGGCGGCGGGCTACCGGAAGCTGGCCGCGGCCGACCCCGGACACTGGCTGGTGCTGGACGGTGCGCTCGGGGTCGACGAG
>CAZEAV010000255.1:0-4806 GCA_964510215.1 uncultured Iamiaceae bacterium | reverse complement strand
GCCACGCGCCACCAGCAGCGACATGCCATGCGGGGGCGTCGCGACCTGCTTCCGGGTCTTCTCAGCGAATACGGAGACCACGCAACGCCTCGGGCGGGGTGCCCACGACCGTACGCGGGACGCTCCCGTCCGACACCGGCGTGGCACAGGTCTCGGCTTCGCCCGACGAGTCGCCGTGTGCTCCCCGCAGCGCCAGTCGACAGCCGAATTCGGTCTCGACCGACAACGATTCGACCATCTCGTCCACCACGTCCAGGGTCACCGACTCGGCCCCCGGATACAGCTCGCGCAGGTACTCGGGGGCGTACACGGTCACGCCCTGGACGTCCCCGACCGGCTCCTGATCCGGCCCCGGCCAGAAATCTTCGTACAGGAACGGCGCCGTCGACTCACAGCAGCCGGTCCCGATGGTGATCGTCAGCGTGCCGCGGCGCGCATCCTTGGCCCGGTCGATCACCTCACGTGCTTGGCTGGTGGCTTCGATGCGCATAGGAGCATCGTAGGGAAATCGGACACGACATGCACCCGCCGCGGTCCCCATCGCCGTCGGGTGCACGGGAAAGGACCGGGCGATGACCACCAGATCGGTACCGACGAACTCGCCGGAGCTGCGCCACCCGAGGGTCGCCGACGGCTCGTCGCTGTGGCGCATCGCCCGCGACTCGAACGTCCTGGATGTGAACTCGCCGTACGCCTATCTGCTGTGGTGCCGGGATTTCGCCGCCACCTCGGTCGTGGCCGGACACGACGAGGTGGTGGGTTTCGTCACCGGCTATGTGCGACCCGACGACCCCGCCACCTATTTTCTGTGGCAGGTCGCGGTGGATTCGGAGGCCCGAGGTCGGGGGGTCGCCGCCGCCATGGTGGACTGGGTCTTCGCCCACGCCCAGCGCTCCCACCCCGAGGTCAGCAATCTGGAGACCACGATCACCGACGACAACGTCGCCAGTCGTGGCCTGTTCGCCGCGTTCGCCGATCGCCACGACGCGTCGCTGCAGCGCACACCGTTGTTCAACGGGGATTTGTTCCCCCCCGACAGCGGTTCGGATCATGCCACCGAATACCTGCATCGGATCGGCCCGATCGCCGCCCCGCAGGACGTCCGGACCGATCGCTGACCCGCCCCGCGTGCAACGGCGGCGACATTTGGTAGGGTGGGGGCATCGCAATGCACGACCGTCGAAGTGACGGTCGTCCCAGCGGGGTGGTTCGCACGGAGTAACCGAAGCTGTGAGGATCGCCCGAGTAGGCTGCATGCCTGCCGTGGTCCTCCGGGGGGAAGCGGAGCCGTTGGGACGATTCCGCAGCAGCCTCGATCCGTTGCTCTGTTCGTTTTCCGCCCCCGTGGCCGTGCCGTATGCGCTCTGAGGAGGACCCGGAATGGGACAAGAAATCTTCGCTGCTTACGAATCAGAGGTTCGAAGTTACTGCCGGGCGTGGCCGGTCATCTTCGACCGTGCCCGCGGGTCCCACCTGTGGGACACCGACGGGAACGACTTCCTCGACTTCTTCGCGGGGGCGGGCGCGCTCAACTACGGGCACAACCACCCCGTCGTCAAGGCCGCGCTGAACGAGTACCTCGCCGAGGACCGGGTGATCCACTCCCTCGACATGTTCACCGTCGCCAAAGAGGAATTCCTCCGGCGCTTCCACGACGTCATCCTCGCCCCGAACCACCTGGACTACAAGGTGCAGTTTCCCGGGCCGACCGGCACCAACGCGGTCGAGGCGGCACTCAAGATCGCGCGGAAGGTGACCGGACGCGAAACGATCGTGAGCTTCACGAACGCGTTCCACGGCATGACCCTGGGGTCGCTGTCGGTGACCGGCAACTCCATGAAGCGCGGCGGAGCGGGCGTGCCGCTCGTACACACGGTCCCCATGCCCTATGACAACTACCTGGACGGCCAGGTACCGGACTTCATGTGGTTCGAGCGACTGCTCACCGACTCGGGCAGCGGCCTGGAGGACCCCGCGGCGGTGATCGTGGAGACGGTCCAGGGTGAGGGTGGGGTGAACGTGGCCCGCGCCGAATGGCTCCGGGCGCTCGAGGAGCTGTGCCACCGTCACGGCATCCTGTTGGTCATCGACGACGTCCAGATGGGATGCGGGCGCACCGGCGAGTTCTTCAGCTTCACCGAGTTCGGCATCGAGCCGGACGTGGTATGCGTGTCCAAGTCGATCAGTGGTTCCGGCCTGCCCATGGCGATCACACTGATCAAGCCCGAACACGACGTCTGGTCACCGGGCGAGCACAACGGCACCTTCCGGGGGAACGATCCTGCGTTCGTCACAGCCTCGGCCGCGCTGGATCTGTGGCAGGACGACACCCTGACCCGCACCACCGCGAAACACGGCGAAGTGATGAGTTCCGCGCTCCATGCGATCGCGGACGACCACTCGGACCTGAAAGCGGACGTCCGCGGACGTGGGGCGATCTGGGGCCTGGACGTCCAGTCCGGCGACATCGCGTCCAAGATCTGCCGTCAGGCGTTCTCCCACGGGCTTCTGGTGGAGACCGCCGGCCCGGAGTCCAACGTGGTGAAGCTCATTCCCGCACTGACGATCGAATCGGACGAGTTGGCGGACGGGCTGGATCGCCTGACAACCTCGGTGGCCGAGGTGCGGTCCTGACCCGGACGGGCCCGAGGTCGACCGTGGAGCCACTCTGCAATCAGGAGGTTTCCAGATGCTCGTGAAACATCTCGATGAGGTCGCCGACACCGAACGCGACGTGCACGACGAGACCTGGCACAGCCGTCGCCTGCTGCTCGCCGCGGATGGGCGTTCCTACTCCCTGCACGACACCGTGCTCTACGCGGGCACCCAGACCACGATGGAGTACGTCAACCACGTGGAGTCGGTGTACTGCATCGAGGGAAATGGCACCCTGCACGATCTGCACAATGACGTGGACTACCCGGTCACACCGGGCACCCTGTACGTCCTGGACGGTCACGAGCGACACCGTCTGGACGCGACGACCGATTTGCGGATGGTGTGCGTGTTCACGCCGCCGGTGACCGGCAAGGAGGTTCACGACGAAAATGGCGCATACCCGCTGATCACCGAGGAGGTCTCATGAGCGCCCCGACGATCATCGACCGCTACCCGACCCGGCAGGTCGGCGGCGAGGTGGCCCCGATTCCGCGGACCGACCCGGTGGTGTGGGGCAGCGACGAGGGCCCGCTGGACGCACACGAGCTCGCCGACTTCGATCGCGACGGCTTCCTTTCGTTCCCAGCGCTGATCACCGCGGCCGAGGTCGCCGAACTCCTGGAGGAGGCCCACCGGTTGGCCGCCGATCCGGAGCGGCACCATGACGAGCGGTGGGTGATCGAACCCGACGGCGACGAGGTGCGTTCGGTCTTCGAAGTGCACGAGATCTCGGACGTCTTCGCCGATCTCGTGGCCGACGAGCGACTCGCCGGCGTGGCCCGGCAACTGCTGGGATCAGCGGTGAGTGTCCACCAGAGTCGAATCAACCTGAAACCCGGTTTCGCCGGCAAGGAGTTCGACTGGCATTCGGATTTCGAGACCTGGCATGCCGAGGACGGCCTGCCGGCGATGCGCACGGTCTCGATCTCGCTCGCCCTCACCCCGAACTTCACCTACAACGGACCGCTGATGATCATCCCGGGATCGCACCGGACGTTCATTCCGTGTCTGGGCGCAACCCCCGACGGGCACTACCGCGAGTCGCTGCGCCGCCAGGAGGTCGGCGTGCCGGATCACAGGGCGATCGCCGCGCTCGCCGAGGACGCGGGCATCCGGGTCCTCACCGGCGACGCCGGTTCGGCGGTCGTGTTCGACAGCAACTGCCTGCACGGATCGAACTCGAACATCTCGCCCTTCCCGCGCTCGAACGTGTTCATCGTCTACAACTCGGTCGAGAATGCGCTCGTCGAGCCTTACGCCGCGGGTGAGCCCCGGCCCGAGTTCATCGCCAGTCGGGATCCCGTGGCAGTCTGAGATCGCGGTGCAGTCCGCCCAGTGCTCGACCGGGCGTCGATCCGGGCAAAGCGAGCATCGATGGTGGACGTCGTCGCCTCGAGGTGCTCGTTGGTGGCAAGGGAGCCCCACGGTGCGTCGATGACGCATTGCATGATCACGTCCGCGGTTGTCGCACTGGTTGCTTCGGCGAGAGGGTGACCCACGTGCGGGTCACCCTCATCGCTGCATGCGGTGTTCGGATGGGATCGCCGAGGGGGCGACCCGATTCCGGATCACCCCCTCGTGACGGTTGTCGGTCCGCTCAGATCTCGTTGGACAGGGCTGCGAACTGCATGTAACCGTCCCGGGTGGTGCTCGGGTTGGTGTGCACGTGCTTGACCTGCTGGTACGCGCGGTAGCCCTCGACCCCGAGCTCACGACCGATGCCGGACTGCTTGTACCCGCCGAAAGGCTTGTCCGGGGCGATCATGTGGTAGTCGTTGATCCACACGGTGCCGGTCTCGAGGCGGTCGGCGATGGCCTGGGCCCGGGCGCCGTCGCCGGACTGGACGCCGCCGCCGAGGCCGTAGATCGAGTCGTTGGCGATGGCGACGGCGTCGTCCTCGGACTCGAAGGGGATCACGCACAGCACCGGGCCGAAGATCTCCTCCTGGGCGATCTTCGCCGAGTTCGACACCTGCGAGAAGATCGTGGGCTGGTAGTACGCGTCGCGGTCGAGGTTGTCGGCAAGCCCGTCGGGCTTGGCCCCGCCCACGATCGGCTCGCCGACCTCGTCACGACCCAGCTTCACGTAGCGCTCCACGGTCTCGACCTGACCGCGGGACACCAACGGCCCCAGGTCGGTGGCGAAGT
>CAZEAV010000254.1:0-4814 GCA_964510215.1 uncultured Iamiaceae bacterium | reverse complement strand
AACTGGGCGGCGGTCAGCACCGGGATGGCGAACAGCAGCATGAACTGCCCGACGAAGCCCATCCAGGTGAACACCGGCACCCGCATCCAGGTCATGCCCGGAGCCCGCATGTTGATGATCGTGGTGATGAAGTTGACCGCGGTGACCAGCGAGGCGATACCGGTCGTGATCAGGCCGACGGTCCAGAAGTCGATGCCATGGGTCGGCGAGTACACCACCAGCGAGTTCGGCGCGTAGTTGTACCAGCCGTTGTCGGGAGCACCGCCCAGGATCCAACTCGAGTTCAGGATGATGCCGCCGGCCAGGAACGTCCAGAACCCGAACGCGTTCAGCCGGGGGAACGCGACGTCACGGGCGCCGATCTGCAGCGGCACGAAGTAGTTCATGAACGCCACACCGAGGGGCATCACGACCAGGAAGATCATGGTCGTGCCGTGCATGGTGAACATCTCGTTGTACACCTGCGCGGAGAGCAGGGTGCCGTTCGGCGTGGCGAGCTGGGTGCGGATCAGCAGCGCTTCGATCCCACCGATGATGAAGAAGATGATCGACGCGAAGCCGTACATCCGACCGATCTTCTTGTGGTCGATCGTGGTGACCCAGCTCCGCCAGCCGGTCGTCTCGGTCGGGCGTTGGAACACGCCCATCGGCGACGACTCGGGGACGTTGGGTTCGGGGACGGTGAGCTGCTGAGGGGCCTCAACGATAGCCATGGGCGAATCGCATCCTTACTTGAGGGTCTCGAGGAACGCTACGAGTTGGTCGAGGGCACTCGGGCTCAAGTTCAAATTCGGCATTCCTCGGATCGTACCGAACTTGTCATTGATTCCATGCGGTGCCATCGGCAGCATCGCCTCAGGATCATGCAACCAGGAACGTAGCTCTGCCCGATTGATGCAGCTCGGATCCTCGGCGAAATCGAGTCCCTTCGCCTTGCAGGCTTTGGAAGGGATACGCAGATCATAGGTGGCGCTCGCGAACGTCGTGCGGGACATCAGGTGCGTCAGGTCGGGCGCTTCCTTTGCCACCAGGGGATTCTTCTTGGGGTTCTGGGTGTGGATGCCCCGGACGGTGTGGCATTCACCGCACTGGGACTTGAACAGGTCCGCCCCCTGCTTCGCCAGCCCCGACGTCGGCATCTTCGCGGGCTGACGTTGATGTTCGACCCACTTGTCGTACTGGCCTCGTGGCAGCGCGATCACCTGGAATCGCATGTTCGCATGGGAAAGCCCACAGATCACGGTGCACTGGCCGTAGTAGGTGCCCGGTTTGTCCGCGGCAATGTTGAACATCGTGGTGCGGCCCGGGACCACGTCACGCTTGCCCTGGAGTTCGGGGGCCCAGAAGCCGTGGATCACATCGCGGGAGTTCATCCGGAGGCTGACGTCGACTCCGGCCGGGATGACCAGTTCGTTCGCGGTGACGATGTCGTCGTACTTGCGGTCTGCCTCCTTGGTTCCTGCGCCACCAAGGTCGTAGCGGAACTCCCACCACCATTGCTGGCCGACCACTTCCACATGCGGGTTCTGGGGTGGCGGCTGCTTGTCGAGCTTGAAGACCACGATGACCGTGGCAATGCCCACCACCAGCAGGATGACCGCTGGGGTGATCGTCCAACCCATCTCCATGGCGAAGTTCCCATGGACCTGCTCGGGTGCCTCGACGTCGTCGGGATCCACGTCGGTGGGTTGGCGGTAGCGGAACGCGAAGTACAAGGTGCCGCCGAGCACGATGACCATGATCACGCCGCCGACGATGAACACCGGCACCACCAGGTTGTAGATCGTCTGCGCGTAGTGGCTCTTCGGATTGAGGGAGTCCTGCTTGGCGTTGGGCACGCAACCGGCAGCCATGGCCAGCACCGAGGCCAGCGCGACGCCCAATCCCACCCTGCGGGTCACCTTCGACGTGCGGCGCGGTCGGCGGCGGGTGATGTGGCGGTGGTTCATCGGACTTCCTCACCGGCGGTACGCACGGAGATCGGAGCGCCCAGCGACCCTTGCGAGGGTCCCCGGAGCTGATAGGGATGGGGCGTGTTCTCGTTCTTCTCGGCCGTTGCCTGACCGGCCACCATGCCGCCGATGCCGAGTCCGATCACGATCAGGGATCCGACCACAGCGAGCACCGCGATGAGATTTCTCGGCACCCGCGGCCGGAAGCTCAGGATGATCGCCACCACGAAAGCCAGCGCCGGAATGCCGCCGAACACCGCGACGTCGGTGCTCTCGGGGAACGCCAGAAGGATCCGGGACACGGCGAAGACGAAGAGGAATATCGCGATGATCGCGAACAGCGGGAAGTCCAGCGGGTAGGTCAGCTGATGGCGGACCTTGTGGTTGGCATACGGGTCGGCGGTTGCCCGGTCAGCCCAGGCGTAGATCGTCCACTGGATCGCCGATATGCCCGTCACCATCAGACCGAGGATGAACAGCTCGGGGCTGTAGACCAGGCCGAGGACCACCATGGCGCCACCGAATGCCGCGACGATCGTCCAGTGGTTGGTGCCTCGAACCGGCATGACCGCGGCTGGTGCATCGAGCCCCTGGAGTTCGGCGCCGACCTCGGGGTCCCCGTCACGGGCGACCGACAGGATCGCCCCGAGCAGGATCGCCACCGCGGCGTAGGCGACCAGAATCGCGTACGCGAAGTGGCTTCCGACTGGTCCCTTGTAGCCGAAGCTGATCGGACCCGTGAGCTCCGCCATGCCGACGTTGTGGCCCTGGGTCGAGACCGCCACGAAGAACGCGGCGATCAACGCCAGGGCGGCTGACCCGAAAACGTATTTGGAACCGGAGGTGAGCATGGGGCTGAGGTCTCTCCTACTTCATCACGTAGACGGCGTACCAGAGCAACCCGAACAGTCCGACCATCACATACCAGTAGAGGGCGACCGCTGAGACCGAGTCGTGGTTGTCACGATCGAGCCGGCCGCCCAGGGTGCGGAACGCGGTGATCACGACCGACAACATGGCGGCTCCGACCATGACGAGATGTACACCGACGATCGTGTAGATCAACAGTGCGACGTTGCTCTGGGTGACACCCACGGGCGCGCTGGGGTCGTTCGAGAGGTTCATGTTGTTCAGGATGAACGACTCGGCATTGATGAACGCCGCACCGAGCAGCAACACGATGCCGAAGGCGATCCAGAGGTTCTGGCGGTCGTTGTTGCGGATCGCCTGCTGGGCCCACAGCATCGCCGGGACCGACAGCAGCAGCGTGAACAGTGCCGTGTTGGGTCCGGTCAGCGGAAGGCCGCCGGCGGGAATCCAGGGCGCGTTCGACGCCAGTGCGGTGTGGCGGGCCGCCAGATACAGGCCGATGAGCGCGGCCATCACCATCACCGAGGCACCGCCGATGAGCGCGGAAGCGATGAGTTGTGCCCGCGGGCGCTGGAGCGCGGCGGCCGGTGCCTGCAGCACCGGTGTCTCCTCGACCCGGGCGAGATCCACGGTCATCGGGCGGCCTCCACGGTCTCGGAATCATCCACGGTGAGTTCGTCCAGCAGCGGGGATTCGGAAGCGACCGGTGGGATCTCCACGAAGTTCTCGTACAGCGGAGGCGACGCGGTAGCCCACTCCAGGGTCTGGCCGACCTCCCACGGGTCGTTCGGCGTCTGGGTGTTCGCATCGGAGTCCACGTAGCGCTTGACGGCGACGAGGATCGCCGCGATGGTCAGGAACACCGCGCCCGCCACTGCCGCCCATCCGACCACGGCCAACGTGTTCAGCCCCTGGTTGCCGTGCAGATGCCGTGCAGCCGACCCGGTGATCGCGGACAGCACGTCGGCAACCGCGATGGCCAGGGTGCCGAGCAACACCAGGACGGCGGAGATCATGCCGACCGGATTCAGTGCCTGGGACCCGGCGACCTTCGAGGACCAGTGGAACAACGCTGCCGACCCGGCGGCGATCGTGGCACCGACCACCAGCTGCATCACGGCGTCGTCATAGAGCGTGCCGTGCAGTCCCAGTGAGCGGATCGGTGTGAAGATTCCGACCAGGACGGCGACCAGCAGCAGCAGGACGGACGCGATCGCACCGGGCAGCGGCGCGCCCTTCACGGGCGCCCCCACCTTGGAGCCCCGGACGAACTTGTCGGCGATCAGCAGCATCGCCGCGAGGACCGGAAGGACGATCAGGATGGATCCGAAGATGACCACGGGGTTGTCGAAGCGCATCCGCGGCACCGCATTTTCGCCGAACACGGTGAAGGCGGTGACGTTGAACGCCCCGAAGGCGAGGATGCCGAACAGTCCGACGTAGAACATCGCCACTGGGCGGCGGAACTCGTCGCGGGTCCTGGTGAAGGTCGACACGACGTCGCCGATGATGCCCAGAGCGGGAATCGCGATCGCGTAGATCTGGGGCTGGCCGAACACCCACTGGAGCTGGCTGAAGGCGTCGGACGTCCCCGAGAAGATCGCGCCGTGGCTGTGGTCGACCCAGACCAGGACCATCAACGCACCGAGCACCGACAGCGTCAGGATCCAGATGATGCCGGCCACCACGATCGACCAGGAGAACAACGGCGTCCGTCGCAGCGACATGCCCGGCGCCCGCTGGGTGAACACGGTGGCGACGAGCACGACCGAGAGCGTCACGAGCGAAACGACCAGCAGCACGAGCGACAGGGCCCACAGATCGACGGCGCTGGACCGGGTGATGACCTTGATGCCCTGCACCCCGGTGTCCACCGGCGCCCCGCCACCCGTGAAGTACGAGACGATCAACAAGGTGCCGGCGACGAAGTAGCTCCACACCGCGGCGGCCGCCGCGCGGGGGAACGCGACCGCCCGGGAACCGATCTGCAGC
>CAZEAV010000253.1:0-4827 GCA_964510215.1 uncultured Iamiaceae bacterium | reverse complement strand
GGCCGGGCGACGGGGGCGACAGCCGCGCCCGGTGCGGTCGACGCACTCCGCCTCCGCGGGCCCGTGGACGTCGCGGATGCCCCGGAGGTGCAACCTCCCGACGTCGAACCCACCCCGAAGCTGCCTGCCGAGGTCACCGACGCGACCGGCGCGCACATCGAGATCACCAAGGCCGACCGGGTCATCGCCCTGGATCTGTACGCCACCCTCACCGACACGATCATCGGCCTGGGCCTGCAGGGCCACCTCGTGGGACGTGCGGCGTCGGACACCCAACCGCTCCTGCGTCACCTGCCCGTGGTCAGCCGCGACGGTCTCGACCTGAACATCGAAGCCGTGCTCGCGTTGAAGCCGGACCTCGTCCTCACCAACGACACGATCGGCAACAAGACCACCTACCGCCAGCTCGCGTCCGCCGGCGTCACCGTCGTCCATTTCGACCAGGTGCCCTCGATCGACGGCATCACCAGGTCGATCCGATCGGTCGGGGCCGTCTTCGGACTCACCGACCAGGCCGCCCAGCTCGCCCGTCAGACGAGCGAACGCCTCTCCCGGGCGCGCTCCGAGATCGCGGCGCTGCGCGCCGCCACCCCACGGAAACCACGGGCGATCGTCCTGTACGTCCGAGGCCACTCCGGGGTGTTCTTCGTCCTCGGCCCCGGCTACGGCGCGGCCGATGTCATAAGAGAACTCGGTCTCGAAGACGTCGCCCAAGAGCACGGCGTCGAGGACCTGTCGCCGGCAAGTGCCGAATCGCTGGTGGGCCTCGACCCGGAGATCATCCTCACGATGACCGACGGTGTCGCGTCGGCCGGGGGTGTGGACGGACTGCTCGCCCGGCCGGGTGTCTCCCAGACCACCGCGGGAGCACACAAGCGCATCGTGATGGCGGCCGACAACCAACTGCTGTCCTATGGACCGCGTACGCCGGCCAACCTCGTGGCCCTGGCCAGAGCCATCTACACCGATGCCGACCACCGCTAGTCCGCCCCGGGAGCACTCCACGCACACGGCATCGCCGGCTCCCTCCGGGACGCGGGGTGGAACCGGATCATCCGCTTCCGGGGCCCGACGCCGGCGTGCCACGATCGTCGCGGTCGTCCTCGGCGTCGCCCTGGTGATCGCACTCGTTGCCTCGGCCTCGATCGGCCAGTTCGCCACCACGCCCCGGGAGGTGCTGGATTCTCTCGGAAAGGGGCTTCTCCACGGCGTGGACCCCGGGCGCTCCCGCATCGACGCCGCGCTCTGGTCGATTCGGTTCCCGCGCGCCGCGCTGGCGGCGCTGGTCGGCGCGTGCCTCGCGGTCGCCGGAGCCATCATGCAGGGCGTCTTCGCCAACCCGCTCGCCGAGCCGAGCATCATCGGGATCAACTCCGGTGCGTCGGTGGGGGCGGGCATCGTGTTCGTGTTCGGCTACTCCCAGACCGCTGCATGGTCACTCCCGCTGGCCGCCTTCATCGGGGCGCTGGTCACGGCGTTCGCCGTGTGGGGTCTGGCCCGGGTGGGCGGCAGAGCGTCGGTCATCACGTTGATCCTCACCGGCATCGCGGTCAATGCCGTCGCCGTGGCACTCACCAGCTTCCTGATCTTCCTGGGCGACCGGGCGGCGCGTGAACAGGTCATCTTCTGGCAACTGGGCACCCTCTCGGGAGCCACCTGGGACGACGTCGCTGTGACCGCGGCGGTGTTCGCTTCCGGGTTCGTCTGCACCCTGGTGATCCGTGGCCGGATCGACGTACTCGCACTCGGGGACGCCGCCGCCTCGTCCACCGGTGTGTCCGTGGAACGGCTCCGGTTCGCGACCCTGGTGCTGGTGGCGGTCCTGACCGCGGTCGCGGTCGCGTTCGCGGGGGTGATCGCTTTCGTCGGGCTGATCGTGCCCCATGCGCTCCGCCTGGTGGTCGGCCCGTCACATCGTCGCCTCATCCCACTCTCCGCGCTGGGAGGAGCGGTCCTTCTCAGCGTGGCCGACATCGCGGCGCGCACCGTCGTCCCGTTCGGAGATCTCCCGATCGGCATTTTCACCGCGGTCGTGGGCGGTCCGGTGTTCCTTTTGCTGCTCCGCCGGACCCTGAGCGGTTTCCGGGTCGGACGGTGACCGGCGTGCTCTCCGTCACCGGGGCCACCGTCCGGGTGGGCGGCACGGCCATCGTCTGCGACGCCGACCTGGAGCTGGCCGGCGGACAGGTGACGGTCGTCGTCGGGCCGAACGGCGCCGGCAAATCGACGCTGTTGTCGGTCGCGGCGGGCGAACGCCGGCCGGACGAAGGCACCGTGACCCTCGCCGGAAGAGACATCTCGACGTTCAGCGTCCAGGAACTCGCGAGACGCCGGGCCCTCATGACCCAGGACACCACGGTCGCGTTCCCGTTCACCGTCCGCGAGGTCGTCGCGATGGGTCGCACCTCCTGGCAGACCGATCCGGCCACCGACGAGGCCATCACGACCGCGGCGCTCGACCTCGTCGGCCTCACCGCGTTCGCCGATCGCCAGATCACCACGTTGTCCGGCGGGGAACACCAGCTCGTGGCGTTCGCCCGGGTCATCGCACAGGTGCATCCGGTGAGCGAGACGAGCGTCGTGTTGTTGGACGAACCCTGCGCGGCGATGGATGTCGCCCATGCCGAGGCGACGTTGCGGGTCGCACGACATCTCGCGGAACAAGGCGCCGGGGTGGGTGTCGTGCTGCACGACCTGGACGCCGCGGCCGCCTACGCGGACCGACTCGTGGTGATGGAGCGCGGCCGGATCCGCTGTGCCGGCCCGGTGGAAGCGGTCTGCGACGCGCCACTTCTCACCGAGGTCTACGGCTCACCGATCGAGGTGTACCGCCACGGCGGTCAGCTCCGCGTGGCGCCTCGACGCTCAGGGGTTCACTCGGCCGCTCCGTGACGGCCGGCGCCGCCGCGGAACCGCGCGGCGCCTACGAGGGTCTCGCCGCTGGCGATGGTGGCGATGCCGTGGCGGTACTCGCTCCGCAGCGCCTCGGTTTCATCGAGACTCCACTGATCCAGCACCGACGCGCGGTCGCTGCGCAGACACCTCTGGGGAAGTGCCGCGAGGCGGTGTGCGAGTTCCACGGCCTCACCCAATGCCCGGCCCGGTTCGCACACCACGTTGGCCAGGCCCATCGCGTGCGCTTCGGTTCCCGACACCCCGCGGCCGGTGAGGATCATGTCCATCGCCCGTGACTGGCCGATCAGACGGGGCAGCCGGACGGTGCCCCCGTCCACCAGCGGCACGCCCCACCGGCGGCAGTACACGCCGAAGGTCGCATCGTGCGCCGCCACCCGCAGATCGCACCACAACGTCAACTCCAGACCGCCCGCGACCGCGAATCCCTCGACCGCGGCGATCACGGGCTTGGTGAGGCGCATCCGGGTGGGTCCGAGCGGACCGGGACCGTTCTCGGTCACCAGATTGCCCTCGCCCTCGGCGATGGCCTGCAGATCCGCGCCCGCGCAGAAGCAGCCCTCGGAGCCGGTCAACACCGCGACCGCGAGTGCATCGTCGGAGTCGAATGTGTCGAACGCCGCCTCCAATGCGGCGGCGGTCGCCCGATCCACGGCGTTGCGTCGCGCCGGACGATCGATGGTGACCACCCGGACCGGTCCGTCGTCGGCCACGATCACCGCGTCCCGCGCCGCGCCCGGCGACCCGCTCACCATCCGCCGACACCCCCGCCGCCGAAGCCACCGCCGACGCCGATGCCGCCGCCGAAACCACCGAGGCCGCCGCCGAAACCACCGAATCCACCACCACCACCGCCGCCGGAGGTCGACGGCGCGGTCCCGGCGGTCATGAACATGGTCGAGAACATGCCGATCATGAGCGCGGACTGCAGTCCGATGGTGTCCGGTGGCAGTTGCGCCTGTTGCACGACGTCGCGCCAGTGATCGACCTCGTCGAGCGCGACCGCCCACGCCGTGTACTCACGCAGCACGCCGCGCCGCGCCGCCTCTTCGACGTGGTGGGCCTCGGAGTTGTGCAGGAAATGGCGGAACGATGCCACCCGCAGCCACATCGCGGAGCCCGCGGGCGTGCGCACGTGCAGTTCCCATGCCCGGACGAACAGGGCCACGCCCATGCCGGCGACCACGGCCCCGACGAGCACGCCGACCGGCCCGGCCACGCTGTGGGTGAACGACGAGAATGCGCCGGCAACAAGCGCGATCGCGCCGAGGACCGCGGCCAGTCCGCCCCACATGCGGGCACCCAGCACCCGGCGCTGACTGCCCGCCCCCATGTAGCCCGAGTTCAGCAGCCACTGTTCCTGGTGGGAGGTCAACGAACTCCAAAGCGACGCGAAATGCGGATCATAAGCGCCCAGGTTGACCGAGTCCCGGCCGGCGAACGCCACTTCCAACATGGCGGTGGTGTCGTCCGGGGCATGGTCCTTCCTGGAGATGACCATCGCATCGGGGTTCGAATCGTCCAGGTCGAGGTGCCCGTCGATCGCCGCGCCCAGCAACCAGGCGGTCCGGTGCCGCGGCAGGGCCTCCTCGGCCGCGAGAACCCCGCCCTGGGCCGCGGTGATCCCCCGGGGAGGTGCGAACGCGGTGGTGGTCCACTCTGCCAGGCGGGTGTCGTCCACCCGGATCGCCCCGGCGGGGACTCCTTCACCGCTCAACGGCGCGAACGCGGCGTCCGCGGCGTTGTCGGTGCTCGCGGCGCCCGCCATCACCCAGTCCCGGCCGGCCCGGCGCAGCAGTCGGGCCGTTGCGCCCGCGGCCACGAGAACGAGGAGGAACGCGCCGACGGCCAGGGTGACCGGTACGTGTGCCGTCCGGGCGCAAGATCCCCTGGTTGACCCGCCGAAGAAGCTCC
>CAZEAV010000252.1:0-4829 GCA_964510215.1 uncultured Iamiaceae bacterium | reverse complement strand
CCTCGGTGAGGGGGACCCACACGGTGCCTCCGCGAGGGCCACTGGTGCGCACCTCCACGTCACCGAGCGGAATGGAGCGGCGCCGCCCGCGGGCGTCACGCAGGCCCAGCGAACCGTCGGCGTCGAGGGCCACGGTGGTGCCCTGGATCCAACGGGTCGTGTCCGATCGTCGGAACCGGACCCCCTGTCCCGCCACGAGCCCGATCGTTTCGAGCGCGTCGACCGCGGCCTGCAACGCTTCCCGGTCGGTTGGTGCCTGCTTGGAAACCCGTGCCACGCGCCGCTGAGTCTACGGCGTTCGGCAAGGCGGTCAGAGGGCGGCGATCGCGGCGGCCATGGTGTCGGCCACCACGGCGCCACGGTCCGGACCCCAGGGCAGGGGCATCAGCACCGGGTGGTCCACACCCGCGTCGATGTAGGCCCGCACCCCGGACGTGACCCTGGCAGCGTCACCCATGATGTCGATCCCGTCCACCATCTCGTCCGACACGGCCGCGAGTGCGGCTTCCCGGTCGCGTGCCGCATGGGCTTCACGCACCGCGTCGACCGCATCGCCGTACCCGGCCCGGGTGAAGTTCGCGGCATAGGAATCGACCACGGCGTAGGAGAACAGGTCCTTACGGGCATTGGAGATCGCGGCGTCGCGGTCGCAGACGCCCGCGTGCACGTACGCGTAGCTCGTCACCTCATCGGGCGATCTGCCCGCGGTCGTCACACCGCTGCGGACCTGGTCGAGTGACCAGGGGACCAGCGAGGCGGGCAGGTAGTTCAACAGCACGCCGTCGGCGATCTCCCCGGCCAGGGCGAGCATCCTGGGCCCGAGGGCGCCGAGCACGATCTCCGGTCGGCGATCGCCCAGCCGGACGCCCAGGCGGAACCCGCTCACCCGGTAGTAGTCGCCCGCGAAGTCGACCTTCTCGCCGCTCAGGCATTGGCGGAGCAGCGTGACGAACTCCCGCACCTGGGCCAGCGGACGGGGGCCGTACTCCGCACCGTGCCACCGCTCCACCACCGCCGGCGCGGAGATCCCGACGCCGATGAGCACCCGGCGTTCGGGTGCCAGGGCCTGGAGGGTGGCAGCACCCATCGCCAACAACGGTGGCGTGCGCAACTGCAGGGCCAGCACGCCGGTGCCCAGATCCAGGCCCGGATCCGTCGCCCCGACGGCGCCGAGCAGGCTGAACGCTTCCATCCCCACGGTCTCTGCGGTCCATAACGAGGAGTATCCCAGTTCCGTGGCGCGGCCGGCGGCACGAATGGTCGGGCCCGGGCCCAGCGTCATCAGGCTTGCGGCGGTGACACCGATCGTGGTCATGGAATCGCTCCTCGCGTTGCGCTCGACGGTCGACGGTCGACGGTCGACCGTGGAGAGCGTAACGGTGCGACCGCACCGGCCCGTGCGTCGGGGGCGACCGGCCCGTCCCGGCGTCGATTGACCCGACGATGGTGCCGTGGGCCGATAGGGTAGGCGTCAGCGCACCCCGAACGGGCGCTGCCGTCCACGTCGTGGGCGGGTACCCTGCTCAAAAGCAACTCTTCGAGGAGTGGGAAATGACCGACACAATCGCACCCGAAATGCTCACCGAAGCCCTGACACTGATCGACGAGGGGCTGTCAACCGTGCAGCACCGGGAGCTGGTGTCCGCCACCGAAGTCGCCGACCTGCTGTTGGACGTACGCATTCTGCTCGCGGCGCAACCCGCGACCACCGAAGACCTCACCGACGTCACTCCTGCTCCCGCCGGCGTGAACTAGATCCTGACGAGGCACTAGACCCTGGCTCGGGACGCCCCTCCAGCCGAGCCGACCAGCTCGCCCTTCCCCTCGAGCATTTCGGCGAACGAATCCTCGATGCAGCGTGCCAACAGGTCGGGGTGGCGAATCGCACCTGTGTCGATGTGCAGGCCCATGTCGAGCGAGCCTGAGTAGCTGAGCATCGTCAGATTGAACGCGGTGCCGATGAGGGGGCCCACCGGATGGTTCGCCTCCACCCGGGCACCGCCCATGAACACCTCGAACGGCGCACCCCGGACGTTCGAGGTGGTGAAGTCGACCGCGGCGGTCTGGGCTCTGGCCACGCGGATCACCACCGCCGGAGGGAGCAGGTTGGCCGGACCGGCCATCATCTGGGGCAGCGCGGTCGCGGCCCGCTCTCGTACCGCGCGGAGGGCGTCGTGATCCTCTGCGAGTCGGCGGTCGGGGTCCGGGTCGGTCGATACGACGATCCGTGCCGTATCGAACGCGTTGCCGGCGGCCGAGCGGTCGGCACGGGTGTTCACCGGCATCGCCATGCGCAGTGCGGTGACCGGGTGCCCCATGATCCGGTGGTACGCGCCTGCGCCCCCTGCGGCGCCGGCCACGAACACGTCGTTCACACTCGCGCCTCGCCGTTGCGCAAGCTCACGCACGGGTTGAAAGTCCACGCGCAGCGTCCGGAACGTGCGCTCGAGTGACCGTTCGGTCCACAGCGGCGACAGACGGCGTCCGGTGGTCGCCGCTTCGTTGACCACCGCCCGGGCAACACGGACACCCTGGCCCGCCGCCTCGCGTATCCGCGTCGGATGTGCCAGCGATGCCCCGGTCGCGGTCGTGGCATGGCGGAGCGATGCGATGCTCTGGCAAATCCGGTGACCCAGCGCGTCCCGTGACGCGGTGATCGCGTTGGGGAGGGGGACCGTCTCGGGGAACGGCACGGGCGCCGCCGCGGCCGCGTCGCGCCGCGCGTCGATGAAGTGCTCGGACATCCGCACCATGCCGACGCCATCGGAAATGGTGTGGTGGAAGCGTTGCAGCATCGCCCCGGCGCCGTCCGCGAGCCCGTCCAGGAGCAGGAACTCCCACAGGGGATGGTCCTGGTCGTAGGCGCGGTGGCAGAACTCCATCGCGATGTCGAGCACCTGGTCCCGGTCCCCGGGTGGGTCGAGGTGTTGCGCGCGCACGTGGCGCTCGACGGCGAAATCCGGGTCGTCCACCCACCGCGGGGCCGCCAGGCGGATCGGGTCGACCAGCACGCGTCGCCGCAACTGGGGGACGAGGGCGGCGGCACGCAGCAACCGGGCACGAAGCATGTCGAGGTCCGCGGGGCGGTCCAGAAAGGTGACGTTCGCGAAACCGGACGCCAGTGTCGGGTCACGTTCGAGCGTCCACATCAGGGCCTCGAAATCGGAGAGGTGATCCTGCCCACGTACCGGACGGTCGCTCATCGTGGCGACCCTACCCGGGCGCCGCGTCGGCCAGTGCCGTCGGGCGCCCGGTGGCGTCAGTGCGTCAGCGACGTGTGCTTGAACTCGTTCAGGTTCGCTCCGTCCGCGATCAGCTCGAGCACGCGGTCCACGCGGTCGATCGCGAGTTTTCCGTCGCCGTCGGACCGTTCCAGGAAGCGGATGAACACGGCCTGGTCGCCGACGATGAACGTCGGCACGCCCCAGACCTCGTGGTCTTTCGTCTGGGCGGTGTGCTCATCACGGACGGTGGCCAGTGCCGAACCGTCGTCGACGGCCGACCAGATGTCGTCGGGAGCGACGCCGGCTTCGGTGAGGACGGCGTCGATGTGATCCCGGTCCAGTTGTTCACCACGGTGGTGACGCAGGGCGAAAAGGCCCCGGTGGACGGCCAGGAAGGCATCGGGGTGGGCATCACGCACGACGACCGAGACCTGCAGCGCCTCGAGGCCGCTGTCGTCCTCGGGCCGGTCCCAGATCGGCGTTTCACCGTCCTCGACATGCACCTGCCCGAGCGAGAACGGCTCGAAGGTGACGTCCCAATCGGCGCCTGCCTCCAGACCGTCCAGCACGGTGTCGTGCACGATCGCCGTCCACGGGCAGCGGTAGTCGTAGTTGAGTCGGAAGGATCGCATGCTTCGTTCAACGAGCCGATGCCGTCGAACTATTCCCGCGCCGCGTGGTCGTTCGCCACGTGAGGGTCGGGCCACAACCGCTTCGCCGCCCGTCCCAGGACCCAGCCCAACGCGGCACCGACCGCGACGTCGGAAGGATGGTGCATCCGCGTGTGGATCCGGCTCGTGGCGACGATGGCCGCGACCGGCACCATCACGATCCGGAGTTTCGGATCGCCCTCGGTGAGCACCACCGTTGCGCAGGCCGCGGACGAGGCGTGTCCGCTGGGAAAACTCGACGTGAGCGGTTCTCGCAGCCGCGTCGCCGACACCGGACGGTCGGTCGGTCTGCTCCGCTGGAACAACCGCTTGACGCCCTGGTTCACGATGATCGACTCTGCGATGAAGATCGCGATCATGCGGGGAATGCGACGCGCGTCCGCATCGGACCGGAGCCCTTGGGCGACGGCGAGAAAGACCCAGATGAGCCCGAAATCACCGAGTTGGGAGGCGACCTCGTAGACGCGATCCGCGGTGGAGCGGCCCCGCAGGCCGTCGAACCAGCCGTCGACGGTTCCGTCGACGCCGTCGAAGATGGAACGCACGCTGGCTATCGGTCCGTCGCGGACTTGATCTGGTTGGTCAGGGTGGTCCGTCCTCGATGCACTTTGGTGAGGATATCCTCGGCGCCTCTGGTCCAGGTGACCGGGGTGGGATTGTCGTTCCGGTGGCCGACCCATTGGTCGTTCGCGTCGAAGGCTAGGGTCGTGCGCCGGGGCACTGGCACCGGCAGGCATCCCAAGGCATCGTGCCGCGATTATCTGGAAGGAAGGAAGAGCGCTGTGAGGTTCACGCAGGCATCCGGTTTGACCGTCGAGAGCGTCGACGATGGGTACTTGGTGTTGGTCCCAGGACGCGATGAGGTGCTGCACCTCCGCGGCGTGGACGCGGACGCGTTCGCCCTCGCCCATGATGGCTGCAACGATGTCCCGGA
>CAZEAV010000251.1:0-4837 GCA_964510215.1 uncultured Iamiaceae bacterium | reverse complement strand
GCGGGCGCCACTTCTGCAGGCGAGACGACGAGTCCGGGGCCGGGCCTGGTGTCCTAACATGACGCCCGTGTCAGAAACGTCGGGGCGGGGCGAACCGATCACGGTCGGGCTCGACATCGGCACCACCTCGGTCAAAGCGGTTGCCGTCGACGCGACCGGCCAGGTCATGGCCCGCGCCCGCGTGCCCCACCGTCTGACCACCACTCCGCCCGGCGCGTTCGAACACGACGTGTCCGCCGCTTGGCGGGACGGCCCGCTCCGGGCGTTGGACCAGGTCGTCGGCGGCCTCAGTGGTGCCCGAAACGGTGATGTCCCCTCCGGTGGTGCCGGAGGGGGCGGCGCCAGGCCGGAGGTGGCCGGGGTGTGTGTCGCCGCGATGGGGCCGTCGCTGGCCGCGGTCGCCATCGCCGGCGCCGCGCTGGGCCCTGGCTTGCTCTATGGCGACGGGCGCGGCGAGCACGAGGTGGTCGATCCGGCGATGCCCGGCGACGGGGGCGAGCTGCTGGCGTTCCTGGGCTGGCTGGCCGAGCACTACCCCCGGGCCGCCGGATACTGGCCCGCGCAGGCCGTGGCCAACCATGCCCTGTGCGGCGAGGGCGTGATCGACCACTACACCGCGCTGACGGCGTACCCCCTGTTCGACCTCACCTCGTGGGACGCGGCGATCACCTCCCGGGCAGGCACGACGCTCGACCGGTTGCCACGCATCGTCCCACAACTCGAAGCGGGCGGACGCGTCCGGCCGGGTCTTCCCGGCGAAGGGGCCGTGCTCGCGGGCGGTACCGTGGACGGCTACGCCGAGCAGCTCGTGTCGGGCGCGAACGAGCCGGGCGACGTGTTGGTGATCTGTGGCACCACGCTGATCACCTGGGCGGTCACCGAAGCGTGGTGTACCGCGCCCGGGACCTGGTCGATCCCGCATCATTTCTCGTCGAGGTTCCCCGGGCGCTGCCTCATCGGAGGGCCGTCGAACGCGGGCGGGTTGTTCCAGGACCACGTCGCCCGCCTGGTCGGCGGCATCCGACCCGAGCGCCGCGGTGGGAAGGACAGGCGAGACCGCGGTGGCACCGACGACGACACCGACGAGCTCGGTATCGACCCGGCCGAGGTGCCCGTCTGGTTGCCGTACGTGCGGGGCGAGCGGACCCCGCTGCACCGTCGGGATCTGTGCGCGGCCCTCTTCGACGTCAGGCTGCACCACGGACCCGACGCGGTGATCCGCGCCGCGCACGAGGCGGCCGGGTTCGTCGTGCGGCATCACGTCGAGCTGGCCGAGACCGGCGGGCTCGTCCCACGGCGTGTGGTCGCGACCGGAGGCGGTACCCGGTCGCCCGGACTGATGCAGGCGCTCGCGGATGTGACCGGTCTCCCCGTGGACGTCGCCGAGAGCCCGGAGGGCGCGGCCCGCGGCGCCGCATATCTGGCACGGTGCGCGGCCGGGTTGGCCGACGGGATCGAGGGCGCCGATGCGTGGGCGAAGACGGGCCACCGGGTCGAACCGCGCGACGCATGGCGCGAGCGGTGCGATGAGCGCTACCGCAGATTCCGTGACCTCACCGACGCCGCTCTGGGCGAACGACGCCCCCCGTCTTGCGATATCGGCTGAAGATTGCTCCAAGAGCCGGGCCGGACTGGCGATCATTGCGCCGCAGGCCGTTGTCGCGGCGTCATGACACGGACGCACCCGACGGGCGGAACGGCAACGCAACGGCGCGCCCGCGGGCGCGTCGGACCACCGTCGGTGATCTGCATCGACCACCACCGGCGGCCCCAGCACCATCGACAACCTCCAGAAGCTGTGCGGGCACCACAACCGTGCCTGCAACGAAGCGCCCGGAATCGGGAGCGAAGCGGTCGGCCCGACACCGCTTCTTCCACCGAAGAAATTGGCATCGTGAATACGGCTCTCCCGACCCTGGGGTGGCGGGGTTGCGGCGGGGAGTCCTGCGGGGGTCGGGTGATGGCGGTGTGGTCGAGATCGTCGATCGCGACGGCGTCCTCGAGATCATCCCGGAGCCCATCGACGGCGCAATGCACATGCTACTGTATGTGTATGTCGATGACGCGTCGGATGCAGATCCTCCTCGACGAGGAGCGCTACCAGAAGGTGGCGGCCGTGGCGAGTAGCGAGCACCGATCCGTTGCGTCGGTGATCCGCGATGCGATCGACCGGTCGATGCCGACCCCCCAGGCGCGACGTCGGGCCGCGGCAGACGCGATCCTGGCCGCCGAGCCCGTCGATGCGCCCGAGCTGAGCGACCTCAAGGCCGAACTCGACGAATTGCGCGGCCGCCACGGATGATTGTCGTCGACACCACGATGCTGGTGTACGCAACCGGCGGGGACCACAAGCTGCGCGCCCCGTGTCGAGAATTGGTGTCTGCAATTGCCGACGGTGCTGTGGCCGCCACGACGACCGTCGAGGTCATCCAGGAGTTCGCCTACGTGCGCGCCCGTCGCGTCCCGAGGCCCCAAGCAGCGTTGCTCGCCCGTGACTTCCAGGCGTTGCTGGCGCCTCTCATCGAGGTCACCGAAGAGCATCTGACGTCGGGCCTCACCTTGTGGGAGCGCCACAACTCGCTCGGTGCATTCGACGCGGTCCTGGCAGCCACCGCGATGGCAGGCGGTGCCGGGCTGGTGTCAGCCGACGCAGGGTTTGCTGCCGTGGCCGGGCTGGATCACATCGTTCCCGACGAAACCGGCATGGCCCGACTGCTCAACACCTAGTGCCGTGCCAGGAAACTTTGGGGTCTGCCACGCCGGCCTTCACATCGGCGCGGCCACCGATGCGGGCATCGGCGCCGGGGCGAACAGTTCCACCTCGATGCCGTCAGGGTCCCGGGCCACGAACCCCGACCCGTAGGGCGCGTCGGTGATCGAACCCGGTTCGATACTTCGCTTCGTGAGCGCTTCCTGCCACCGCACCAGCGCGGCCCGGTCGTCACAGGTGAACGCGACATGGTCCACGCCGGCCACCGGGGCGCTGTGCAGCGCCAGTATCCACCCGCCGCTCGGGCTGACGAGGGTCACGTGGCCCGTGCCGTCCGGGGCGACTTCGCCGTCGAGAGGGCTCAGGTCGAACGCCGCGCAGTACCACGCTCGGCTTCGGCCAAGGTTGCTGACCGCCAGCGCCACGTGGTTGATCGGGCCGAGGGTCGGCGGCTCCCGGCGCCGGCCGACGACCTCACGAGCCACGTCTTCAGCCAGTGACGGGCCGACGATATGGGTGTCATGGGCCCGGCCGATGGTGACCAGCGCGTCGAGGTCGAGATTGCTCTTGCCAGGCGGGGGCACCCGCAGCTCGTCGGCGGGCGTACCGACGGCTTCGATGAAGCCGAGAAAGTCGTCGTTGGTGTCCACTTCGAGCATCCGCAGCGGCGTTGCCCCGGTCACCCGGAAGGTGTGCTCGGTTCCCGCGGGCACCGACACGTACGTGCCCGGCCGGCCGATCAACACGTCATCGCCGGCGCTCACCACGCATTCGCCCTCGAGGACGAGAAACGATTCGTCACTGTGTTCGTGGTAATGCCGGGGCGGTGAGCCGCCCGGTGGCACGGTCTGTTCCAGAACGACCGGCGTGCGCGGCGCCCCTGGCGGGTTCCGCACCAACGCAAGCGTGTCGAGGAACCACCACGCCTGGCCGCTCCGCGGATCACTGGACAGTTGTCGTGGCGACCGCGGCTCAGGGTCCGATCCGGCCGATGACGTTGCAGCTTTGGTCATGAGGTTCCTTCCGAATCGGTTCCCGTTCTTCCAGAAGCGCTCGGGCCCGGAAGGCCGGCGCGGGCGGTTGGGTGCGCACCGCGGCGAAGCGCGTCGACGAGCGTGTCGATGGCCCAGGCCGCGCCGAGTTGGGCGTCGGTGTCGGAAAGACCGCCTTCGTCGGCCATCGTCACCCATGCCGCCGCGCTGCACAGGTGGGTGAGCACCGCTGAGGCCTGGCGGGCGGCATCCGCGGTGAGGCCTTCGAGGAGGGGCGCGGTCGCGGCGTGCAGCGCGTCGACTCGGGATTGGCGGATCGCCACTCGTGCGGCTTGTCCACTCGGGGTCCGCACCAACGCCCGGGCCAGGTTCGGACGCGCGCCAAGACGGCGACCGGCGTCGAGCAGGCTGGGTGCAATGTCGTCGGGACCGTCGATGTCGACCCGGATGTCGAGCGACGCATAGGCATGATCGCCGGCCGCCTGGAGCAACGCGCTCCGGTCCGGAAAGTACCGGTAGAGCGTGCGCACCGATATGCCGGCCGCCGCCGCGATGTCTGCGGTGGCGATGTCCTCGAAGTGGTCGGTTTCCAGCGCCGCGAGCACCGCGTCGAGCACCGCGACCCGTACCTGGCCTGCCTGCCGCTGACGGAGCGAATCCGGGGCTTCCATGACATGACTATGCCAATTTGGCAGATACCTGTCAAGCAAAGGCATTCACTCGAGAGTCGGCTGCGCCGCCCGGGCGCCCGCGGTCGGCGCCACCGCGAACGACGGCAACCTGCCGTGGCTCTGTCACCGCACGCGTCCTGGCTTCCGGCTCACCGGGTGCACGTGCTCGTAGCGGCCGTCCCGGTAGGGTCCTGCCGGTGAACGCCGCGGACTGGAACGCATGAAGAAGTCGGTGGCGGCACTCGCCGCTTTCGGTGCCGGGCTCGCCGGGCTGGGCGCGCGCGACGTGCTGCAGAAGCGCCACGCGTTGTTGCGCGAGTACCCCGTCGTCGGCCACCTGCGCTACCTGCTCGAGGACATTCGGCCCGAGGTCCAGCAGTACTTCATCGAACGGAACTTCGATGGCCGCCCCTACAGCCGGGATGTCCGCACGGTCATCTACGAGCGGGCCAAGGGCATCCACG
>CAZEAV010000250.1:2322-4839 GCA_964510215.1 uncultured Iamiaceae bacterium | reverse complement strand
ATTGCCGCCGCCCGGCTTGCGTCTACCGGCTTCGGCGCCACGGGGTTTGCGTGCAAGGTGTGGTCCGCCCGGCCGCGCTTCGGCGTCGCGGGGGTTTCCGTGGCGATCGTCGCGCGCGTTCCGCTGGACCGTTGCGGCGGGAACGAGGCTGACATCGGGCGGGCCGGCGGTGACGTCCAGGTCGAGGGTGCGTGCCAGCTTCCGGGCGTCCTTGCGCTGGTCGGTTGCGACCAGCGCCACGACGGTGCCTTGGGAGCCGGCTCGTCCGGTCCGTCCCGAGCGGTGGACGTAGTCCTTGGGGTCGGCGGGCAGATCGAAATGCACCACGCAGGCGACGTCGTCGACATGGATGCCCCGCGCGGCCACGTCGGTGGCGACCAGCGCCTGGGCCCGGCCCGAGGTGAACTCCGCCAGTGCACGATCACGCTGTTTCTGGGACCGGTTGCCGTGGATCACAGCGGCCCGCACGCCCAGCTTGTCGAGTTGGCGGTTGATGCGATCGGCACCGTGACGGGTCCGGGAGAACACGATGGTGGGCCCCGACCGTTCGATGAGCGCCGCGGTGGTGCGGACACGCTCGGACCGCTCCAGGATCCAGTGGTGGTGCGTGACGTTGAGACCGTCGTCGGCAGGGGTGACGTCGCGGCGTACCGGGTCGTGCTGGTAGCGACGGACGAGGACATCGACGTCCCCGTCCAGCGTCGCCGAGTACAGCAGCGTCTGGCGTCGGGCGTCGGTGGCGTCCAGGAGGCGCTTCACCTCCGGGAGAAACCCCATGTCCGCCATGCGGTCCGCTTCGTCCACGACCACCCGGTCGACGCCGTCGAGGCGCACGAGCCCCCGCTCGACGAGGTCGGCGAGGCGACCGGGGCAGGCCACGGCGATGTCCACGCCGCGGCGCAGGGCTTTGATCTGTCGGTCGAAGCCGACGCCGCCGTAGAAGGACTGCACGCGGATATCCCGTTCTGCGCCCAGCCAGACCAGGTCGCGGGCGACCTGTGCGGCCAGTTCGCGGGTGGGTACGAGCACCAGGGCTCGGGGCCGTTTGGGCCGGGCCCGTTCGACGGTGGCGACCACCGGGATGCCGACGGCCAAGGTCTTCCCGCTTCCGGTCGGGGCACGGCCGGCAACGTCCCGGCCGGCGAGCGCGGGGGGAATGGTGGCGGCCTGGATGTCGAATGCGTCGACGAGGCCGTGTGAGGCGAGCGCGTCGGAAAGGTCGGCTGGGACGCCGAGGTCGGCGAAGGAGGGCACGGGTGGCTCCGATGGGGTTCGAGGGATGCCGGACGAGAGAGGCAACCCGTCGATGCGAGGAGGGAAGGGGCCGACACCCCGTTTTCGGAGCGTCCCACACCGGGGCGGCGCTCCATGCGCATGCCTCCACCCGGCGTAATGACCGAATGCCACGTTACCAGGGTCCGAGCGCGCTGCGAAGTCGTCCTCGTCGTGACGCGGCCGAGCGGCCGGCGGCTCCGGTCGGCTGCTGTACCGGACGGGCGCCGGTGGCCACCAGCGCGGCGCGGCCGCGGTTCCGGTCACCGATTCGGCCGGCTCATCTGGGATGATGGCACCTCCGAGGCCCCCGTAGCTCAGTCCGGATAGAGCAGCCGACTTCTAATCGGCCGGTCGCAGGTTCAAATCCTGCCGGGGGCGCACGGCGAGGCCCGTAGCATTCCGGGTCTCGCACGCGACGCGCGGGCAGCGCACATCATGTACTACGCACAGAGCACGGACGCGGCCCGGGTCCACGACGCGTGGGCGGAACCCTGTGGGCCCGGCGCGGCGGCCAGGGTCGTTGCTCTGGCCGGGCGCAGCGTCTAATGTGCGCGGCCCGACGGGGGTCTGATCCTTCTCGGCATCCTGAACCGTCGGCGGTCGATTCGAATTCGAAAGAGGAGCAGCGTCATGAAGTGGACCCGCAAGGCTCGTGGTTCGGTCGTGGTCGGCACAGCGACGATCGGATTGTTGGCAGGTTCGACGCTGCTCGCGCCGGCCGGTGCCGTGTCGCCGCTGCCCGCGGCCGCGGAGTTCGGGTTCACGGGTGCGGCGCAGTCCTATGAGGTGCCCGCGGACGTGTGCGCGGTCGAGGTCGTCGCGGCCGGCGCACAGGGCGGCACGTGGTTCGATTCCGAATCCGGGGACGACGGCGCGCCGGTCGCCGGCGGGCTCGGTGGCGTCGCGACCGCGGTGATCACAGTGACCCCGGGTGAGACCCTCCAGGTGAACGTCGGTGGTCGCGGCGGTGACGCGGACGCCACCGCCGGAGGCGCGGGGGGATTCAACGGAGGCGGTGCCGGGGGCTGGTACGGATACGAAGGTGACTTCGCGGCGGGTTCCGGTGGTGGCGGCGGGGCGTCCGACGTGCGCCAGGGCGGCACCGGTCTCGGCGACCGCGTGGTCGTCGGTGGTGGCGGTGGCGGCACCGGCACCTGGGTCGACGCCGAGGTGACACCCGAGTACGGTGTTCCCGGCGTCGTAGGCAATCCGGAATCGCTCGTCGAAGAATCGCACGAGGCC
>CAZEAV010000250.1:0-2312 GCA_964510215.1 uncultured Iamiaceae bacterium | reverse complement strand
CCCGGCGTCGGCGGCAATCCTGCGACATCGGGCGGCGGCGATTCCTATACCGACGAGGGCGTGGAGTCGGCCACCGGCGGTGGTGCCGGGACCGACACGGCGGGCGGTGCCGCCGGCCACGGCGTCGTCATGGCAGGCGAGTCCTATGAATCGCCCGGCGGGGAACCCGGGATGCTCGGCGTCGGCGGTGACGGCGGTTTCATCACCGAATACGACGAGGTCGTCGCGGGCGGTGGTGGCGGCGGCGGACTCTACGGTGGCGGAGGTGGCGGTACCGGACACCTGAACGGTGCCTCGGGCGGCGGCGGGTCCAGCCTGGGTGACTCGACCCATCCCGGCACCCACGCGGGCAACGGTGACGTGACGATCACGCCGACCGCCGACTGCGGGACGCCCACCACGTCGACCTCGCCTTCGACCACGGAATCGCCTTCGACCACCGAGCCCGGATCGACCACCGTGGCACCCACCACGACCGTCGCCCCGGAACCGGTGAAGCAGGCCGAACCCGCGTCCGCGGTTTCCAAGTCGCCGTCCTACACCGGCTGAACCTCCGAACCTCCGAACCTCCGAGGGAGCGGGTCGTCGGGGGTTGCGGTCCCCGCACCGCGACGCCTGCTCCTCGGTGGAGTTGCGCAACGGTCCGGGGTTCAGTCGCGGTTCAGGCGTTGGAACATGGCCTTGGCGGCTCGGTAGCGCTTGGGGAACTCCGCGTACAGACGGTCATAGATCTGACGATTGGCCGGGTCGGGCGAGAAGGTCGCCTCGACGTCGACCAGCTCGGCGACATCGGCGAGGGTGAGGCGTCCCGATGCGACATGAGCCGCGAGGCCCGCGCCCCGGAGGTTCGCGTGCATGGGATCGACCGTGCGCTCGATCGTCCGGTCCATGACATCGGCGTGGATCTGACACCACAGATCCGACTGGGCGCCGCCGCCGATGATGCGGACGGGATCGAGGGTCTGCGACGTGAACTTCTCCACGGTCTCGTGCAACCAGCGGGAGTTGTAGGCCACGCCTTCCAACACCGCCCGGGCCAGCTCGGCCCGGCCGGTGGACAGCGACAGGTTGTGGAATCCGCCCCGGGCGCGCAGATCGTCCACGGGCGAACGTTCGCCGTTCAACCACGGGGTGAACAGGACCCGCCCGCTTCCGGGTTCCGCGGTGGCCGCGAGCGCGGTGACGGCCTCGTGGGTTGCCGGCCCGTCGTCGCCGGCGAGGGCCGACCGGCGTACCCAGTCGAGCGCGAGTCCTCCGACCTCGTGGTTGTCGATCACCAGGTACCGCGCGCTGCCGATTCCCGGAACGGTCGCGATCTGGTGCAGCACATCGGTCTTCTTGGCGCGCACCGGCGCCGATATCCACGACGAGGTGCTGATCGCCAGATGCGCCCGGCCCTCCAGCGTGGCGCCCGATCCCAGTGCCGCGGTGTGCAGGTCGGGCAGCGCGGTGACCACCTTGGTGCCCGCGGCCAGCCCGAGCCGGTCGGCGACCTGGGGCAGCACCGTGCCGACCGTGCTGCCCGAGCGCACCAGCGGGGGGAGCTGGCGGGCATGCACCCCCGACCGCTTGACCAGATCGACGTCGTACACCGTGTCCTCGGGATGGCGGGTGTCGATGAGCCACGCGGTCGCCATCGACGCGGGCGACGCGGCGGCGACACCGGTGAATCGCATCGACAGATGGTCGATCGGTTCCATCAGCCATCGGGCCGCCGCCACCACGTCGGGGTGTTCGGCCTGCAGGTACAGCCGGTGCCCGATCGGGTCCGCGCCGCTCAGCGACGGCGCCCCACCGGAGCGGCGCACCCAGGCCGCTACCGTGCGCGGGCCGTATCCCGCGGCGTGGCCGCCGAAGCGCTGCCGGGCGACCCGGCCACCTCGGGTGTCCATCCACATCAGCGCGTCGCCCACGGGCTCCCCGGCCGCGTCGACGGGCACGGTCGAGGCGTACTGCCCGGTCACCGACACCGCCACCACCGAGCGGACGGGCACCATCTCGGTGGCGAGGGCCTCCCGGATCAGTCTGGTGATCGACGTCCACCAGTCGCGCGGATCCTGCACGGCACCGCCGTCGTCGAGGTGTCGGGTGTGGATCGGCGCGAAACCGTGCCAGGTGATTGCGCCGTCCATCGCCACCAGGCCGACCTTGAGTCCGCTCGTGCCCAGGTCGATCGCGAGCACGTGGTCACCTTGGCTCGCACGTTGCTCCCCATTCCCATTCGCGGACATCGCACTCCGTGTCGGTCCTGCGTTGCTGGAGCGGGTGAGGGGAGTCGAACCCCCGTCGTCTGGATGGAAGCCAGATGCTCT
>CAZEAV010000249.1:0-4876 GCA_964510215.1 uncultured Iamiaceae bacterium | reverse complement strand
CGCATCGCGGGGTGGCCCGGCCCGCCCGAGCCGCGGCGTTAGTCTGCCGGCGTAGCCGATCGAGGGACACCATGGGCCGACACAAACGATTCCGTCACCGCCTCATGCGGGTGGTCTGCGCCATTGCGCTGCTGGGAACGGGCGTAGCGGCGCCCGCATCGACCGCGTCGGGAGCAGACCCGACCACGCCAACCCTCACGATCATCACCGCGGGGCCCCATGCCGACGGGAGCTACGTCGACGTCAACGGCGAGGGGTTCACGCCAGGCGCCTACGCCGTGTTCCTGTGCGACACCCACGCGACGAACCTCGACGACGGGTGCGGAGCATACGAGTCCGACGTCCGGGTCCCCACCGAAGGTCGCTTCACCATGAGCGCCGCGCTCCGGGCGCATCTGGCAATGCCGGGCTCACACGCCGACGTCGATTGTTCGGTCGCCGGCGCGTGCGAGATCGCCATGTTCACGATGGGGTCGGTGACCACCCTGGCCGCCAGTACGCCGTATCAGATCGACGACGGCCTCCCCCACGCCCCCGGAATCACCGCATCGGTGGCGACGCTGGCGGCCTCCCGCAACCCCTCGGGCGACGTCGACGTACACGGAACGATCTCGTGTGCGCCGTCGGTCTACGTCGAGCTGGTCATCAGCGTCGGTAGCGGATCGCTCTCGCCGGTCGAGCGCGATCAGGTCCATTGTGAGCAGTCGACCCCGTTCGCGACGACCATCGCTGCGGACCTCGTCTCGGGACCGGGCGAGATGGGCGTGATCAGCATCGGTGCGGAGATCGACGTTCCCGACGGCACCTCCACCGGTCAGGCCGTCTGGGTGCCGGGTGACGGGTCCGGACAGCCCCCGACCACGACGCCCATCGGCGCCCACTACTACCTGGCCCTCGGCGATTCACTCGTGACCGGATTCGCGGCGCCTCCCGGCCAGGGCTACGTCGACGACCTCGCCGCCGCGTACCGACACGAGATCCCCGATCTGACGGTCGTGAACTACGGCTGCAACAGCGAGGTCTCCTCCGGTGTCATCGCAAACGGGCTGTGCCAGTTCGACGGGAAGTCCCAGCTACAGGCCGCCGAAGCGTTCATCGCCTCCCATCCCGGCCAGGTCGCGCTGATCACCATCGACATCGGCGGCAACGATGTCGTGTTCTGCGCGAACGGCCAGACGGCCGATGTCGCCTGTCTGAACGCCGCCTTGACGCAACTGGACACCAACATGGACACGATCCTCACCCGACTGCAGGCAGCGGCCGGCCCATCGGTGCCGATAGTCGGCATGAACTACTTCAACCCGTACCTCAACCAATGGCTCGCAGGTCCCTCGGGTCAGGACTTCGCGCGGCTCACCACCGCCGCGCTGGACCTGGTGAACCAACACCTGGCCGCGTCGTTCGCCGCGCACCACGTCCCGATGGCCGACGTCGCCTCCGCGTTCGAATCGGACGACTTCACGACGATGGTCGACAGTCCGTGGGGCCACATCCCCGTCAACGTGGCCCGAGCCTGTGCCTGGCTCGACATCGGCTGCGATCCCGGCCAGCTCTTCTTCGGGGACGACGCCAACGCCGCGGGCTACCGGGTGATCGCCGATGCGTTCCTGGCGGTCCAGCCGACGTTGACACCGAGCGCCGACCATCCGGTGCCCACGACCCCGGCGCCCACGACCCCGGCACAACCGACCGGCACCGCGCCGGGACCCCCGACCCCCCCGGCGTCTCAGAAGACTCCCGTTCAGGCGACGGCCGCACGCGCGGTCGAGGGGCACCCGACGTACGCGGGCTAGCGCTCCGCCTCGTCGAATGACGTGTAGCCTGCGCGCGCGGCGGATTCCACCAGCAACGCGACCGCCCGGATCGCCACCGTCGTGGGCAGTCGCCCCAGCACCCGGTCCAGCGCGGCGCCGCGCCGCTCGCAAGCCTCCAGCGACCCGGTCGCCACCAGTCCCCGCAAGGCGAGCACCCAGGCTCGTTGCAACAGTCCCCGTGGCACGACCACGGACCCACCGGTGTGGTGTTTCGCGACGAACCGGGCCTGCGCCCGCCCCGAGAGAAATGCCCGGCGCACCCGGATCTCGACATTCACATTGGCCGCGTGGTGGCGCGTCTCCAGTCTCGGATCCACCACGACCCGCGCGCCCGACGTCGCGAGACGGAAACCCCAGTCGATGTCCTCCCAGCCATAGGACCGGAATCGCTCATCGTACCCGCCGACCAGGTCGAACGTCGATCTGATCACCGAACAGTTTCCGGCCCAGTACCGCCAGCGTCCGGAATCCGGGCTCTCGTAGGCCTGGGAACGGAAGAGCCGGTCATATGGCTCCCCGTAGACCCGGGCATACGGGGTCGACGGAAACACGTTGCGATACAGCCCCACCGCGCCGACCGGGTGCGGGCCCCCGTGCGCGAGAACATGGTTCGCCACATAGCCGGGATCCGGTTCGAGGTCATCGTCGCAGCGAATCAGCACCCGTCCCCGTGCCTGTGCGAATCCGGCATTCAGCGCCGCCGGCCGGCCGCGGTTCTCGGGGAGCCGGACCGGGCGCAGGGGAAGGTCGTCGGCGGCTTCGATGACGTCCGGCGACGCGTCCTCGACGCCGTCGAGTACCACGACTGCTTCCCACTCCCCGTCGAAACGCTGCGCGCGCAACGCCTCGAACAGCACGGGGAGACGATCCGCCCCCCGGTAGGAAGGGACGACCAACGACGCCTCGACGCCGGTCACCGCTCCGACGGCACCGGATCGTGGGCGGAGTCGTACCGGTCGACGAGGCCGAGATCACACAGCGCATCTGCGACCCGCGCCCGACCGGCCCGGGGCGAGTACCGGGACTCCCAGCGAGCCCGGGCGCGGGCGCACCAACGCGCACGCGTCCCGTCATCGGTGTCCAGGAACTGCCCGATCGACCGTGCGGTGTCGACGACATCGCCGGCCCGGGCAACCCACGGGTGATCCGGACCCACGACGTCACCCAGCGCACCGGCGTCGCTCACCACCACCGGCCGGCCGAACGCCATGGACTCCGCGGCCACCAGACCGAAGGGTTCGGCCCAGACCGAGGGTGCCACCACCACATCGACGGATGAGAAGAACCGCTCCCGGCTGACCCAGCCGAGCCGCTCGACCGCACGCACCTGGGACAACTCGACCTCGACCCGGGCGGTGTTCTCCGCGGTCACGAATCGGCCGTCCCCGGCCAGGACCAGGCGAACCGGTCTCGGATGGGTCCGGTCCAGGCGCTGTACCGCGCCGGCGAGCACGTCCAGCCCCTTGATCGGAGCGAAGCGGCCGATGAAACCGATCCGGGCGGTCCCGTCGGCCTCGGGTTCGGGTGCTTCGAGCGGCTCCAGGTCGTCGGTCCAGTTCTCCAGGACCACCGATCCCGGCACCCGTGAAGCCATCGACGCGGAAGGCACGAAGATCGCCTCGACCCCGACGCGGGCGATCGCCCAGACGCGACGTTGCATCCTTGCAGGCTCCTGGTGCAGATGCACCACCCGGCGGTGGCGGGTCCCCGCGGTCGCCAACGCCGGAACCAGGCCGTTGCACCACCACAGATCGCCGTCCAACCAACGACGATGGCGGGCAAGGCCCCTCAGGTACTCTCCCCGGTCACCGGCGGGCACCTCGAGCACGTCCAGGTCGCTCGCGCGAGCCAGGGCGGCGGCACCCGCCGGCTCGCTCGGTGCCACCACCCTCACCTGGACCCCCGCATCGCGCGCGGCGCAGCCGAGCGCGACCATCATGACCTCGCCGCCTCCCACCGTGCCGTTGTTTGCGAGCAGGTCGACCGACGACGTCATGCCGCCACCGGGAGGTGTCCCACCTCGGGTTTTCGTCGGAGGACCGACACCACGTGCGCGAGCGCGAAGCCGATCGCGACGGCCGCGGCCAACTCGACGAGGACCTCCCCGAGGTTGATCGCGATGACCGCGACCCCGATGACCGCTCCTTCCAACAGCGGTTGTCGATCGGTCGTGTCCAAGGAGACCAGCGCGAGGAACGTGCCCAGCAGCATGACGATGCCGACACCGAGCCCGACGAAGCCGATCTCATCCGCGAGCGCCAGATAGGAGTTGTGGAAGAAGAACTTCGTGGTCCCGTAGTTCACCATGACCGTCGCCGAACCCGCGCCGTGGCCCAGCACCGGTTTCTCGTTGACGACTTTGAATTCCTGGGACGCGACGCGGTCGCGCAGCTGGTCACTGCCGGCGCGATCGCTGAATGGCCCGAACTGTTGGATGCTCGTCGGCAGCACCGCGATCCCCACCGCGACCAACACGATGCACCCGACCGCGGGAATCGGCCTGACCCGACGGCCGAGCCAGACCCAGAGGCCCGCGATCACGACCGCCAGAAGCGCCGTCCGCGAGAAGGTATAGATCAGAGCGATGCCGACCAGACTCGCGAACAGCACCTGATTCCGGCGCCGCTTGATCCCGGTCAGTGCCACCGCTCCCAGGACCACCAGGAGCAGGCCGGCCACATTGGGGTCGCCGAACATGCCGGTGAGTCGCCCCGCGTAGCTCGACCTGGGAGTCAGCACCAGGCCGACCACGGCCGAGATCACCAGGCCGACCTGGAGACCGCGCAGTGCGATCTTGCGGGGGAGCAGGCCGCGGATCAGGCCGATGATGACCAGGACGTAGACGCCGATGTGCACCAGCCGCTTGACCGCCGAGTACTCGAACAGCCCGTTTACGACGCTCGATACCACATAGAGCGCGAACAGCGCGCCCAGTGCCAGCTTCATCCACAAGGGCACGGGCTGGAGGCCGTCTTTGAGGGTCAACAGCGCACTGAACGCCGCGAGCAACATGATCGTTTCACCGAGCGGCACGGGCGAACCCGGGAGATGCAGGTTCGGCA
>CAZEAV010000248.1:0-4893 GCA_964510215.1 uncultured Iamiaceae bacterium | reverse complement strand
CGAACGGATTGCGTGGCGAGACGTGAAAGCGGGTGCCCCACTCCTCGCGCACCGCTGCGTTGTCGGGCAGGAGGCCGTCCAGCCAGGCCGAGACCGTCCGGTTGCCGTGTCGTGCACCCAAGAGCGGCATCGACAGTGACAACGGTGTCGGAGAAGGGCGGGAGAGGTAGGAGGGATCGTAGGTGAAGCTCAGGGCGCCACCACTCGTCTGCTCCAGCCGGCCTGCCAGGACACCATCGAGGAAGACGTTCAGTTCAGGCATGAGGACCCCCGAACATGTCTGCAAAGGGGTCGGATTCGAGCCGCGGCGCTTGGGATGGGGTGAGGCTGACGGCCAGGCCGAGGACGGTGAGGACGTCGAGGACCTTGCGCAGTTCCGCACCGGGGTTCGAGCCGGTCTCCAGGCGGGAGAGCCACTGGCGTGACACGTGCGCGCGCGCGGCGAGCGCTGCTTGGCTGAGGCCTGCCGCGCGCCGCGCGGCGCGCACGGCAGCGCCAAGGTCTCGCACGGTGCTGAGCATGCCCTCTCCGATCGCCATGTCATGACTCCGCGACAAACTGGAAATGTCAGGGTACCACGACAAAAGCAAATGTCGCAGTATCGCGACAAACCATTTTGTCACGACACCGAGACATTCGCTGCCTTCCTACCAGGGCCTCCCGTCGCCTCAGTGGTGGCCGTAGAGACCAGACGAGAGTCAGGCCGACTGAGTCCGAGCGCCGATCGGTGGGACGGGCTGGGGAGGGGGCGGACCGCAGCGCCCGGAGTGAATGTCGTCTCTAACCTCGGCAAAGTGATCGAGGATATGGAAGACGACCGCGCGTGATCAAGTGGGAGGCGGTAGAGCCCACGGCATGACCGCTCGCGGTTACGTCTTGCCGGAGGTCGGGAAGGTGCGCACCGGCGATTTGATCGGAGCGTCAGGAGCCGCGTCTGGGTCAGGGCGTCGTCTCGGTCGCCACGGCCAGCGCGTCGAACGGACCAGCTGACTGCTCTTGTCTGATGGCAGGATCGCGGTCCCGATGCGGCAGGGGACCTTAGGTGGGCAGCTATCCCGTCGCTCTGGCGCAATCAACTCAAGGAAGCGCCGGCGGGGCCCGGATCCCGGAGTTGAGCGCACACCGCGTGAGCCGCGGCGTTGTAGCTTTCCCTCCAAGAAGTTGGGAAGCTCTGTGTGTGTCTGACAAGTCAGTCCTCGAGCTATGGGTCGTCGAGGCGTTGAAGGAGCATGGCGGATCCGCAGATCTCATTGATGTCTGCAAGACGGTGTGGCGAAGACACGAGGCCGACCTACGTGCGGCAGGAGACCTCTTCTACACCTGGCAGTACGACATTAGATGGGCCGGGACCAAGCTCCGTAAGCGAGGCATCCTTGCTCCTGCATCTCGGGAGAAGTCGCGAGAGCCCTGGAAACTGAGTTAGGCTCACCATTTCTGTGCGCGGATCCTCGGGTCCATGAGATTCCCCCAGACAGAGGACGTCCCTTGACGGTCCTTGATGTCACTTGGCTGCTTGACCGGCATGCGATCGATGGCCCCTCGGGAGTTCGTCCGGGACAAGGACCGATTGACCTCTCGGCCGTGGCGCGAAACCCGGATGGAGTTGCCTACAATCCTGTAGGTGAATCGGAGGCCCTTCGCCGTCGCCGGAGGGTAACGCTACTTGCCAAGCGCCTGTGTCGCGGCTCCGTCATTGCGGATGAGTCGAAAAATGCGTTCTTCGACTTGCGCCGCTGTAAGTCTGCCGTTTCCCCAAGTGCGAAGCAGCCTCACGGATCTGCTGACGGCTCGACCTCAGGCGTAAGCGGGATGTACGAGTCAAGCCAGTATGCGTAAAGCGCTGTTGTCTCGCTAGATCTCGGTCTGCCCCGGCACATACGATACCGAGCAGCCGAGCACCTCCCAAGACTTCTCACTCGACCACTCCGGCTCCGGTGGGAGTGCCCACCAGGAGATGCCGGGGTTGTAGCTCCACCGTCCCGTGGCTGGCCCGCTGTGGAACAGGACCGAGCCGTGACGGCTGATGTCTCCCAGGGTCTTGGCGAGAAAGGCGGTCGCCGTGTACTGCTTCGCCTTGATGGCTGTGTGGCCGTAGCGTTCGACGAGCATGGCGAAGTCCTTGGGGTTGCGCTCGGCGTACCGTTGCTCCACGACGCCGTACTCGACCCAAGAGCCCCGATAGTCGGCCAGCACCGCCGGCAGCTCGTGAAGGAGACCGAGGTCGACGGCCAAGCCTGTGAGTCCGTCCAGACCCGCAGGTGTCGGAACCTGAAGCCAGGCGTACGGGCCCTCGGTGGGGTGTCCCTTGGTCCGCGGGCAGGTGTACCGGAGGGAGCCGGCCTCATCCCCGACGGCTTCGGGACGGATGCCCTCGTCGGCGTGGAAGGCGCATACCTGGATCTCGGCCACTGTCTGCTCTCTCTCGTTGGCGCCGTGCGGGTACACTTTGGCACACGCTGGAATGGGCTGGGGTAATGGCTTCGAGCGCCCTAGGCAGACGCTGGCTGTCCACGATCACCAGCGCCGGCGACCGGAATGGAGATCGTGACGACCAGCGCGTTCAGGCGGTCTCCTGCTCGGTGCCCTTGCTCAACTACATCACTACTCCAATGGACCCCGCAGGCCGCGTCATGGTGGATGCACAGGCGGCGGTATGACGCAACAGATCGTCAAGGAAGGGTTGACGCCTGACGCCCGGCCGGCGTGCTCGGCGATGACGCGATCTTGGAACATCCTCAGCCGCCGTCAAGTTCGTCAACTCGGAGGTGACAGGACGCGACCGCCCAGAGGCTGCGACACCGCGCATGAGGCAGTAGGGGGTCCGAGTTCAGAGATCCCAAACTTGGTTTGGATCATCGAGTGCCGCGCGAAGCTTGTTCAGGTCACCCATGTCTGACAACGGTGAATAGCGGGCGATGTCGACGATGCCTCGGACGACGTCGTGGAGAACTTCCCCATTGCCCTCATCGAGGGCACCGTCCAGCTTTGAGAAGAACTCTTGGTAAAGAGCGCGTCGCTCGGTAAAGGCCCGCTCGAAGTAGTCTTTCAAGACCGCCTCGGCCGCCTTGATACGCGCGACCTCGGTCGCTTCGTAAGCCTGAATCCTCGCCCGGCGAGTTTGCTCGACTTCGTGGATGTTGATGCACTCCCGTGCCGCTTCTACGATCTCGTTGAGGGCGGCAAAGCCGTTGACCGCGGATAGCGGAGCCCTGGTTGAGTTGGCGATCTTCCCCATGTGCACCGTCGTCTTCTCAGGCATCTGCGAACTCCTCCGTCATGCGTTGATACTTGATGGTCAGGTTCGCGCTGCGCTCGCTCAGCTCACCGTCGGCATCAATTAAGGGCGTGGCAGCCACGTCGCGGACCGCTATGACGAGACTCATCGCTTGCTGGAACTGCGACGCGTGGGCCTCTGGGTCGAATGGCTCGGACTCCAAGTCGTTCAGAGCCTCCACGGCCTTGGAGGCCAGCGCCTCGAGCAGGTGACTCAACTCGTCGGCACGAGCGTTCACCCCGGCAAGTCGGGCGTCCGTCTCGTCAAGTTCACCAATCGCGATAGCGATCTTGGCCTCGAACTCTCTCGCTTGAGTCAATGCCTTGGCGCCGCGACCCTTGACGACGAAGCCACCGACGAGTAACGCCGGACCGACTGTTACGAAGTTCAAAACCGTCGCGCCAAGTGCCACTCCACCACCGCCGGTGGCAATGCTGCCTCCGCCCAGCAGCGCGAGTGTCGCGCTTTCCGCAGCCGCTCCGGAGAGTCCAGAAATCGTGGTACCCGTGCTGGCCACCCCGAAGCTGCTCGCTGCCGCGGTCAGACCTGCCCCGGTCCCAGCACCCGCTGCTGCCGACCCAAGGGCACCGCTAATCCACCTGACCGCTTCGATGTCGAGACCCCGGAGCCCCGGGACCTGGCTCGTCGTGGCGTCGATGCCCTCGACCAAGAGACGCTCGCTATTGCGCACCTGACGTTCGTTACGACGGAGGAAATCTCCCATCCGTAGGACGACGTCACACAATGCCTGCTTCTGCTGCTCGCCCAGCACCGCAAGGTTGTGATTGGTCACGGCGAGGGTTGCCTCCGACTCGAGGCGTCGTTGCTCGTAGCGACGTCGGGCCGCCTTGAGCTGGTCTTGAACTTGCTTGATGTCGTAGGCGCCCTTGCCTCCGAGAGCCACGCCGCCGCCTCCGCTGGCCGTGCCGAACGCGATCAAAACCGCGGCAATCAATGGTATAGGCACAGGCTTCCCTTCGTTCGAGCCAAGTGTCGCTGCGTTTCTCGCGCGTCCGCGCGGCCTGACGAGAGCAGCTGATCCGTGTGATCAACGTGCTCAATACATGTCCGAGCCAGATTGTCGTTCCACGCTAGGGTGCACCAAGTCTGCCCAGTCGCGCTATCGGCTGAACGGCTGACTTTGAAGCTTGCCGGCAGCCCCACGCGCAAGCGAGGCCCCTGACGCTGGAAGCTCGCCCGCGGCCGAAACGGGTGTACTGCGGCGACGGTCCCGTGGGTCGCCCTGACGGCTGGTGTCCGGCAATCGCAGCATAAGCGACCTGGACGGCGGGCCATAGTCAGACGGCGGCTGCCACAGTGGACCCGCCACCTCGACCGGCCAGGACGTCGCCGGCCTCGACCAGTGTCGACCTTCCGTTCGTCCTCGACGGGGGACATCCCCGAGCTCCACGTCGACTCGGCGGCCACGGAGCGATGCGGTCCCGGCAAGAGGCAGCCTCGCTCACGATCGTGGCGGGACCAGTGGCGGTATGGCGCGAGCACTCGCGGCTGCTAGACGATTGCCGTAGGGCCGGTGTCTGGCCAGACTCGGTTCCAGGTGATCGGCGGGCGGCTCTCTTTGCGGCTGCCCATCAGCTTCGTCGGTGTGGCTCTCTTTC
>CAZEAV010000247.1:0-4897 GCA_964510215.1 uncultured Iamiaceae bacterium | reverse complement strand
TCCTGATCGCCTCCGGCATCGTCACCGTCCACAAGGGCGACGCGACCGTCTGGCCGATCGCCGCCGCCCTCGCCGCCCTGCTGCTCGGCGCCGTCCTCTACGCGCCTCGCTACATGAGCAAGCGCCACCGGCGCGAGCTGGAGCAGGCGGCGGGGCCGGCGTCCGAATCGCCGGCGTAGACGGCGGGGGCCGGGCCGTCCGCCTCCGGCCGGTTGTTTTAATTCCTGGCATGCGCGTCTCCGCCAAGGCCGATTACGCCGTTCGCGCCGCCGTGGAGTTGGCCGCCGCGGGGGAGGGCGAGCCGGTGAAGGGGGAGCAGCTCGCGAGCTCCCAGAGCATTCCGTTGCAGTTCCTTGAGCAGATCCTTCTCGAGCTGAAGCATCAGGGGCTGGTGCGGGCCCGCCGCGGCGCCAAGGGCGGCTACTGGCTGGCCCGCCCGGCCGACGAGGTGGCGGTCGCCGACGTCGTCCGCGCCGTCGAGGGACCGATCGCCAACGTCCAGTCGCTGCCGCCCGAGACGATCGAATACGCGGGCAACGCGGAGAGCCTGCGCGACGTCTGGATCGCCGTCCGAGCCAACATCCGCTCGGTGCTCGAGCAGGTCACGCTGGCCGACCTGGTCGCGGGCGAGCTCCCCGCCTCCGTCGCCGCGCTGGCCGCCGAGCCGGACTCCTGGGCGGCGCGCTAGCGGCCGCACCGCGAGCGCTGCTTGACGTCGCACCTGGAGCTGGCTAATCTGGCAAACAACTGGTCGGTTGGTTTCAGGGTCGAGAGGAGAGCGGATGTCGAGTACTGCCGAGACGCGCAAGGGGCAGATCAGGCGCTTCGACGAGTTGCTGATCGGGGGCCGCTGGACGAAGCCCGCCTCCGAGCGGAGGATCGACGTCGTCTCGCCGGTCACCGAGGAGACGATCGCCACCGTGCCGGAGGCCGTCGAGGCCGACATGGACGCCGCCGTCGCCGCCGCCCGCGAGGCCTTCGACCACGGCCCCTGGCCGGCCATGTCCCCCGCCGGGCGTGCCGCGGCGCTGCTTCGGGTGCGCGAGGAGATCGCCGCCCGCCTCGATGAGATGATCGCCGCCTTCACCGCCGAGATCGGCGCGCCGACCGAGCTGAGCCGGACCTTCCACCGGCGCGCTCTCGACATCTGGGAGAACAACGCCCGCTGGCTCGGGGAATTCGACTTCGAGCAGCGCCGGCCCGGCATCGACGGGGAGGTGACGGTGATCCACGAGCCGGTCGGCGTGGTCGCGACGATCATCCCCTGGAACGGCCCGGTCACCACCGCCTCGCTGAAGATCGCCCCGGCCCTCGCCGCGGGCTGCACGGTCGTCCTGAAGCCCGCCCCCGAGGGACCGGTGAGCATGATGCTGATGGCCGAGGCGCTCGCGGCCGCGGGTCTTCCCGAGGGCGTGATCGGCGTCCTGCCGGCCGGCCGTGAGGTCGGCGAGCATCTGGTTCGCGACCCCCGTGTCGACAAGGTCTCCTTCACCGGCAGCTCCGCCGCGGGCAGGAGGATCATGAGCATCTGCGGCGAGCGGATCGCGCGGGTGACGCTCGAGCTGGGCGGCAAGTCGGCGGCGATCATCGCCGACGACATCGACCTCGAGGAGGTGCTGCCGATCCTGGTTCCGGCCGGGGTCGGCCACTCGGGACAGGTCTGCGCCGCGCTCACCCGCATCCTGGTGCCGCGCGAGCGCGAGGACGAGGTGGTCGCGGCGATCGCCGGCCGGCTCGGGTCGATGCGGGTCGGCGATCCGGCCGAGCCGGGGACCGATCTCGGTCCGCTCGCCGCCGAGCGCCAACGCACCCGGGTAGAGGGCTACATCGAGACGGGCCTCGAGGAGGGCGCCCGGGTCGTCACCGGCGGAGGCCGCCCCGCGCACCTGGAGCGTGGCTGGTACGTCGAGCCCACCCTCTTCGCCGACGTCGACAACTCGATGCGGATCGCCCGCGAGGAGATCTTCGGCCCGGTCCTCACCGTGATCCCGTTCGACTCGATCGACGAGGCGGTCGAGATCGCCAACGACACCGACTACGGTCTCTCCGGGGCCGTCTTCGCCGCCGACGTCGAGCTCGGCACGCAGGTCGCCCGGCGCATCCGCAGCGGTCAGGTCGGCGTCAACGCCTGGGACATGTGCCTGGTCCAGCCCTTCGGTGGCTACAAGCAGTCCGGGCTCGGTCGCGAGGGCGGCACCGAGGGGATCGCGGCGCACCTGGAGACCAAGGTCCTCCAGGGGGTGTAGCGGTGAGGACGAAGGGCGCCCTGCTCCACGAGCCGGGGACCGGCTCGGGCTGGAGCGTCGAGGAGATCGAGCTCGACGAGCCGCGCGGGCGCGAGGCGCTGATCCGCCTCGCCGCCGCGGGGCTCTGCCATTCCGACGACCACCTGGACACCGGCGACATCCCGCTCGACTGGGCGCCGGTGCTCGGCGGCCACGAGGGGGCCGGCGTGGTCGAGGCGGTCGGGCCCGGGGTCACCGAGGTCGAGGTCGGCGATCACGTCGTCCTCTCGTTCCTGCCCTCCTGCGGCCACTGCGGCCCCTGTGTCGCGGGTGAGCAGAACCTCTGCGACCTCGGCGCCGGCGTGCTCGAGGGCCATGCGCCCGACGGCACCCACCGCATCCACTTCGACGGCCGCGGCGTCGGCGCGATGTCCTATCTCGGCACCTTCAGCCCCTACTGCGTGGTGCCGATCGACGCTGTGATCAGGATCGACCCGGCGATCCCGCTCGACAAGGCGGCACTGGTCGGCTGTGGCGTGCCGACCGGCTGGGGCTCGGCGGTCTACGCGGCGGAGACGAGGATCGGCGACACCGTCGTCGTGGTCGGCGTCGGCGGGGTGGGGGTGAACGCGGTGCAGGGTGCCAGGCACGCGGGCGCGACCACGATCGTCGCCGTCGACCCGGTGCCCTTCAAGCGTGAGCAGGCGCTCCGCTTCGGCGCGACCCACACCTCGCCCGGCCTCGCCGAGGCCGAGGAGCTGGTCGCCGAGCTGGCCGGCGGCCGGCTCGCCGACCGGGCCGTCTTCACGGTCGGGGTCGGCGACGGCAGGCTCCTGAACGGCACCCAGGCGCTGGTCCGCAAGGGCGGCGTGATCGCGTTCACCTCGGCCGCGCCGGTCTCCCAGACCGAGGTGACGCTCGACCTCTTCTCCTTCGCGATGTCGAACAAACGCCTCCAGGGCACCCTCTTCGGCTCCTGCGACCCCCGCAACGACATCCCGATGCTGCTCGACCTCTACATGCGGGGGAGCCTGATGCTCGACGAGCTGATCACCAGGACCTACCCCCTGGAGGAGATCAACCAGGGCTACGCCGACATGCACGCGGGAAAGAACCTGCGCGGGTTGATCGTCTACGACGACTGAGGACCAAACAGGAGATCGGAGGAGAGGAATGTCCAGTGTCCAGCGTCCGGCCGCGATCGGCCACGTCGCGATCTCGGTTCCGGACATCGACGCCGCGATGGAGTGGTACCGGGAGGTTTTCGGCTTCCGGCCGATTACCGATGTCGGCGACGGCCTCGCGTCGGAAGGTGGCTACTTCGCGGACCAGCTGCTGCAGGTCTTCGGCCCCGAGATGCAGCACGTCAGGGTCGGGCATCTGGAAACCGCCAACGGCGCCGCGGTCGAGTTGTTCGAGTTCAAGGACCCCGAGTACGAGAAGCCCGACGACAACTTCGCCTACTGGCGGGGTGGGATGTTCCACCTGTGCTTCATCGACCCCGATGTCGAGGGGCTCTCTCAGAAGATCGTCGACAACGGCGGCCGGGCTCGTACCGATGTCCTCATCGCGCTCGAGGACCAGCCCTTCAAAGTTCGCTTCTGCGAGGACCCGTGGGGCACTGTGCTCGAGATCATGTCCCACCCGCACACGCGGATCTTCTCCAACCAGGCATGACCGCGACGGCGAGGGCCTGTCACCACCACGGCGTCCTGGTCGCCGAGATCGACCGCGCCGCCGAGTTCTACGCGAGCGCCTTCGGGGCCCGCCGCCTCTTCGGGCCGGTGGAGCTCGGCGGCGGCCCGGCGGCGGCGCTGATGCGTGGTCCGGTGGGCACCCGCTTCGAGATGGCGATGCTCGGGTTCGGGGAGGGAGGGCTGGAGTTGTTCGCCTTCCTGCCGCCGACGGTCCCGGGCTGGGTCCAGTCGGCGGAGCGCAGCCCGCTGCCTCACCTGGCGCTCGAAGTCGACGAGCTCTCGGCCGCTCTCGACCGGGTGCGGGAGAGCGGCGGCACGTTGGTAGCGCCCACACAGCGCTTCGGGGCAGGCTCGATGGCCTATGTCGCCGATCCGGACGGCAACGTCGTCGAGCTGGTCGATATGTCGCTCGCCGACCTCGCCGCCGAGATGAACCGACTCTTCCGAGCAGCCGCATGAGTGAGTACGAGTACGAGACGCTGAAGGTCGGGCGGCGCGGGCAGCGCGCCGCGCTTGCGTGGATGAACCGCCCCGAGAAGCTGAACGCGATGAGCCAGACGATGCTGGCTGAGCTGCCCCGACTAGCCGCCGAGCTCGACGCCGACCCCGAGGTCGGCGCCTGCGTGCTCGCCGGTCGCGGCCACGCCTTCTCCGCTGGCGGCGACATCGCCGACTTCGATCGTCTCACCGGACTCGACGACTACCGGATGCAGGTCGACCTCGCGCTCTCTGCCTTCAGCTCGATTGAGACCTGCCAGACACCGGTGATCGCCGCGGTCGCGGGGATCGCTTTCGGCGGCGGCACCGAGATCACGATCGCCTGCGACTACGCGCTGGCCGCGCCGAGCGCGCGCTTCTCCTTCAAGGAGGTGACGCTGGGCCTAATGCCCGGCTACGGACTGCTACGCGGGCCGGCGCGCATCGGACGACCGTGGACGGCGCGACTGGCGCTGAGTGGCGACGAGATCGGCGCCG